>CACYZW010000081.1 GCA_902778995.1 uncultured Eubacteriales bacterium | reverse complement strand
TGGTCGTAGGACAGGCACAGCGTCATGCTGGGATAGACCTCGATCTGGCCGTTGTTCATGCGGAAGGCGTCCTTCAGGGCGCAGACGCCCAGTATGCCGGTCTGGGGCGGGTTCACCACGGGGGTGAAGGCCTCGATGCCCAGGGAGCCCACGTTGGACACGGTGAAGGACGCGCCGGACAGGTAATCGGGGTTGATCTTGCCCTCCTTGCATTCCTTCGCCAGCTTCTTGGCGGTGTCGGAGAGCTGCTTGAGGGTCATCCTGTCGGCGCCAAAGATGGTGGGCACCATCAGGCCACGGTCGGTATCCACCGCCATGCCCAGGTTGACGCCCCGGAAGTACTTCATGGTCTTGCCGTCGTCGATCAGGTTGGCGTTCAGCGCGCGGTGCTCGGGCATCGTCAGCGTGCGGGCCACCACGTACATGATGATGTCGTTGATGCTGATCTTGTCCATGCCGAAGGGCTCGCCCTTGGCCTTGTACAGCGCCCGGGCCGCCTTGACCTCTGTGGCGTCGTAGGAGATGTTGTGGGTCAGCTGGGCCATGGTGGACAGGGACGCCACCATGCTGCGGGCGATGACCTTGCGGATGTTGGTCATCGGTTCGGTGTAGCTGTCGTCGCAGGGCGCGCCCAGCTCCACGGGCGCGGCAGCGGCCACAGGCGCGGCGGTCGCGGCGGCGGTCGCGCCGATCAGCTTTCCGGCGTCGATCAGGGCCTGCACGTCCCGCTCGATCACGCGGCCGTTGGGGCCGGTGGGCACGACCTGGCTGAGGTCGGCCTTCTTCGCGTCGGCAAGCTTTTTCGCGCGGGGAGAAATTTTGATATCGCCCACGACCACGGGGGCCTCGGCCAGCTCCTCGGCGGGGGCGGCGGCAGGCGCAGCGGCGGGGGCGGCAACGGCGGGCTGCTCCGCGCCGGGACGGAACGCCTCGGCGTTCGCGCCGGGCTCGCCGATCACGCACACGTTGTCCAGGCAGGGCACGTCGTCCCCGGCCTCATAGAAGATCGCCAGCAGCGTGCCGGCAACTTCGGCCTCGGCCTCGAAGGCGGCCTTGTCGGTCTCGTAGGAGAACAGCTTGTCGCCCACGGCCACGGTGTCGCCCACGTTCACGAACCACTCGGAGATGACGCAGCTCTCCACCGTGTTGCCCTGTCTGGGCATGATGACGGGCGTGCAGTTGCCGGCGGCCACGGGTGCGGCAGCGGCAGGTGCGGAGCCCGGGGCCGCGGGCGCGGCGGCGGGGGCGGCTGCGCCTGAAAGCGCGGCGTCCGGGTCCTCGCCGGGCTGGCCGATCACGCAGACGTTCTCCAGGCAGGGCACGTCGTCGCCCTCCTCGTAAAGCACCTTCAGCAGCGTACCGGCAGTCTCCGCCTCGCACTCAAAGGCGGCCTTGTCGGTCTCATAGGCAAACAGTATATCGCCCACCGCGACACTGTCGCCGGGCTTTTTCTTCCATTCGGTGATAATGCAGCTTTCCACGGTATTGCCCTGTCTGGGCATGATGACTGCAACGGCCATATGAGCATCCTCCCTGTATATGTTCATTTCCCTTCAGGCCTTGACAACAGCCACAGCCTGCATGATTATATTGTAACAGTATTGGGCGATATAATCAACGAATCAACGCCGTGTTCACCGCATCTTTACCAAATTTAACAATCCAGCGTCTTCTGTCATTTTGAAGCATGGGGACGGTTTGAGCGAAAAACCGTCTCTTTTGACACTGTAACGGTCGATGTTTTGCCGCGCAGAAAGATGCCTCCCCCTTTCAGGGGAGGCATCGCCGGGTTCCATAACTCTTAATTCCGCACGCTTAACCCGCGACTTCTGTTATCTCAATATTTGTCTCCATGTTCCCAATCACATTTCCGGGTATATACTCGTCCAGATTGAGCGCCAGATCGCCCTCGCCGAGATCGAGCAGTATGATGCCGTCCTCCCTGACGGTGATCGCGAATTCGATTGCTTCGCCGTCCTCCAGGGTCGCCATGACGGCGGTCTCGCCGGGCTGAGCGGCGGTCACGACGCCCTCCGGGGTCACGGTGGCGATTTCCGCGTCGTCAGAGCTCCAGGACTGTATTCCCTCGATTTCCGCCTGTGAAAGGAACGCTTTCAGGTCCAATACCTCGCCCACGGTCATCTCAATCGGCTTTTCCAGCGCGTTCTTGCACGAAGCCGACTTTGTTCTGACGGTCTTGACCTCCGACCAGTCGGAGTAATACTTCTTCTCGCCAATGATCTCATAGCAGCGGATGCGCACGTAGTACTTCGTGTTTTCCCGCAATCCGACGACCGCCTTGACGTGGTTTTCCATATTTCTGTCGATCGCGTACTTCACCGTCTTTTTGACGGAGAAATCCTTCTCTCGGCTGACCTGCAACTGGCAGTACCTGATCGCCGCCTTCTGGTTCCACTTCACCGTGACCCAGGTCGTGCCGCTCGAAACCTCCGAGATTTTTAAGGGCGGCATGTAGACCTTGAAGGCCAGCTTCTTCGAGCTGTTAAAGTTGCCCTTGCCCGTCACCCGCACATGCCATGTGCCGGGACGAATCAGCTCGTCGCTGTAGGTCAGGGTATAGTCCCTGTCCTCCTTCAACACCGTATCGCCGTAACTGACCGTCACCTTCGGCTTCAGGGCCTTGCCCGTATAGACCAGGTCCTTGACGGTGATCGCGCACTTCCCGATGTTGCGCCGGTATACGACGACCTTCACACTGGCCGCTTCGGAATCGAAATGATCCGCGTCGCCCACCGCTTTATACCACACATAGTAGCTACCGGCGTTCCTGGCCGTGGGAATCTTCGCGGCATAGGCCGAGGCCTTCGGCGCTTTTTTGGCCTTCGTCACGGCGTAGGCCATCTTGCCGCCCTTCGCCCTGCCCGCGCTCACCAGCTTCCTGGGCTGGCCGTTGTACACCGGTTTCAGCGCCTTCGGGGCCTTCGTGACGACGGCCGCCTTGCGGGAGGCTTTCTCATAGGTATAGGTGTAGGTCGTATCCTTTGTGATCGCCTTCTTCGTACTGGGCGTCACGTCCCACGCGCCCGCCTTGTAATGCTTATCGGGCCTTTTGCCAACCGCCGGTATGTCCTTCTTCGCCAGCTTCAGGGTGTCGCCCTCGTACCCGATGAGGGTCACGACCTTGTCCCTGGTCGTCCCGTCGTCCCAGGCGCCGCCCACGACCTTGAAGGTCACCTTCGCGGAAATGGCTCCCTCCGGCAGGTAAGTGTAGGTAAATGTCGCATCCTCCGTGATCGCCTTCTTCGTGTCGGGCGTCACGTCCCAGCTTCCCGCCTTGTAATTCTTCTTGGGCCTGTTGCCGACCGCCGGTATGTCCTTCTTCGCCAGCTTCAGCGCGTCGCCCTCGTAGCCGGTCAGGGTCACGGTCTTGTTCCTGGTCGTACCGTCGTCCCATGCGCCGTCCACGACCTTGAATGTCACCTTCGCGGATATGGCTTTCTTCGGCTGGTAAGTGTAGGTAAATGTCGTATCCTTCGTGATCGCCGTCTTCGTGTCGGGCGTCACGTCCCAGCTTCCGGCCTTGTAATTCTTCTTGGGCCTGTTGCCGACCGCCGGTATGTCCTTCTTCGCCAGCTTCAGGGTATCGCCCTCGTGGCCGGTCAGGGTCACGGTCTTGCTCCTGGTCGTACCGTCGTCCCAGGCGCCGCCCACGACCTTGAAGGTCACCTTCGCGGATATGGCTTTCTTCGGCTGGTAATTGTAGGTGAATGTCGTATCCTTTGTGATCGCCGTCTTCGTGTCGGGCGTCACGTCCCAGCTTCCCGCCTTGTAATGCTTATCAGGCCTTTTGCCAACCGCCGGTATGTCCTTCTTCGCCAGCTTCAGGGTGTCGCCCTCGTGGCCGATGAGGGTCACGACCTTGTCCCTGGTCGTCCCGTCGTTCCAGGCGCCGCCCACGACCTTGAAGGTCACCTTCGCCGAAATGGGCGCAAGGATCTTGACCGTCACGCATGCCGCGTCACTGTCGTTGTGGTTTGCGTCTCCCCTGACCATATACCACACATAATAGGTTCCGGGGTCGATGGCCCTGGGGAGGGATGCGGTATATCCGCTTGTCGGGGCGGTGGTTGCGTCTGTTCCGAGAGCATACTTCATTTCACCGCCGATCGGTTCACCGGCAACGGTCACCAGCGGCTTCTTCGTTCCGTCATAGCCGCGGTTGTTCGCTTTGACGGTGGCCGCGACAGATTTTGCCTTCTTGACCATCACCGTCACTCGCCTGGAGGCCTGCATATAGGTGGCAGTCTCCTTTGCCGTAACAACAATGGTGGCCGTGCCCGCCTTTTTGATCGTCAGCGCGCCGGTTTTGGCATCCACATCAACAACATCGTTGCCGGCCCCGGTGGCATAGCTGATTTCTCCGCCGCCATCCGTCGTGGCGGTGACTTTTGCGTCCGTCGCGCCATAGGTGGTGGTTACGTCGTCGGCTGTGATGGTCTGGATTCCCTTGTCAGTGATGTTCACAAGGATCTTCGTCGTCAGCGCATGATAATGATCGTCTTCCGCGATGCTGACTTTGATGGGCACGGTGCCCATTGTGTTGCCCGATGCCAGGAAGCTGTTTTCCAGCGTGCAGCCCTTCGTATCCTTTTCGTCGACGAATGCAAAGGTCGCCTGGCCCGTCGCCCCGTTCCGGATGACACATTCCTCCAGATCGATGGAGAACCCGTTGTTCTTTAAGTATACGGGGGTTATGACCGTCGCAGGATTGTCTGCCTTACCGACAGTGACCAGCACGCCTACGTTTCTCACGATGCGATAGTTCGTCGAATCATCCGGCGTGAATTTCGCTTTAAAGACGAGCTCACCGATGTCGTCGACGAGGGTGGTGTCATCCATCCACGTCCACGTTCCCGGATCGTTGCCCTTCGGATTGTACAGGGGCACATCCGCAAGCGTCTGCCCGTAGGTGGCTGTCAGTCCGGCGGGGACGATTTTGATCTTCGGATCCGCCTTTTGGACTTTCACCACAGTCTTTTCTGTACCAACCGTCGTGTCAGACTCATACCTTGCCGTAACCCAGGCGGGGCCTGCCTTCAAAACCTTGACAGTCGCGGCTGCTCCGTTCGGTGTAATCCGAAGCACCGCATCATCGCTGCTCGTCCATGTCCAGACGCCCGTTCCGATTCCCGCGTCCTTCACCTTGCCCTTCAGCGTGAAATCCGCGTCGCCATAGGTCACGCCCTTGGCAGGCACGCCGGAAACGGTCACTCCCGCGTCGCTCTTATCCGTGAGCGTTATAACGACATTGGCCGTGGAATCGGCATAGTTCGTTGAGCCGATGATCACGGGCAGCGTGGCGGTATCGCCCACCTTGCCGCCGGAAAGGGTCGCGGACACGGCGCCTTTGGCACTGACGGTAAAATCGGAAACCTTGACTTTGCCGGTCGTGCTTGCCTTTCCCGCCGCATAAGCCAGCTTTCCCGCGTCGTCAGGCATTGTACCCGCCACGGACTCGGAAACGGAAGTTAACGTATAACACTGCTCATCCGTTACATCCGCGATGGTTCGCGCCGCCGCCTTGCGGATATTGACCCTGGCTGTCGCGGTATTCTTCGAAAGGGTGTAATTGGGGCTTATGAGCTTCACGGTGACAGCGGCGTCCTTGCCTTCGCCCGCGTCAGCGTCGGCCATTGTGCCGGTAGCGGTGTAATCTTCTCTCTGCTTAAGAGTTACCTGTTTACCATTTTCGTCCTCGAACCTGACAGATGTAATTTTGACCGCTTTGTTGTCCTTTTCGTAAGCGCGATCCTGCGCCGCCGTGTCGGTGATCTTCAGCGCTATGGGGCGGATCGAGAAATCTGCCTCTGCGGTACTGTCTTTGTCCAATATGATCATGGCTCTGTAAGTACCTGCATCGGTCGGCGCGGTTGTGCTCGTTGGATAGCTTGTTTCTCCGCGTCCCTCATACACGATAGCCGGCAAATCCTGTATCTCTCTCGTCCATGCAAACGAGGCAGTCAGGCCCGCTTCCGCATAAGGGTCGCCGCTATAGGCCGCATCGGTGGCGCTCAGGGTCACCGTTGCCATGTATTTGCCGCCGCCGTTGTCCAGCGGGCAGCACCCGTCGGCGTTCCGGCAGATCGCCGTAACGGTCGTGCCGCTCACGGAATACTTGAAGTCATGCTTGTGCTTTATGCCTTTGCCCCGGATATATTTCTTGTCGGAAGAAGACCCGGAAATGTCATGCCATGTTTTGTTGTCATCACTTTCACTGGCGCCAGAGAGGGCGGTGATTGTCCCCTTGAGCGCTTTGCCATCACTGCCGTTGTATACGGCAGGGTCGGAATGTTCTGATCCATTGCCGCCGTTGCCACCGCTGACAGTTGCCTCGATGTCATT
This sequence comes from uncultured Eubacteriales bacterium, assembly GCA_902778995.1. Classification (GTDB taxonomy): domain Bacteria; phylum Bacillota; class Clostridia; order Christensenellales; family Aristaeellaceae; genus UBA2862. The sequence goes on along the minus strand of CACYZW010000081.1, from coordinate 5,164 downwards.
GATAGCGATCGTGCCCTCTATGCCGATACCGCCGTTGCCGCCGTGGCCAAAGAACATGTCCGGGTAGCGCGCATCCCAATCCACTGCGTGTCTGCTGGCATCGCCGCCTTTGCCGCCGGAGACGGTGACATGACTTCCTCCCAGGACAGTGACACTGCCGATTACACCGGTGTTGCCGGCGCCGCCGTTGCCGCTTTGGCCGCCGTAGTACCTTCCCGGTCCATATTCGTAATCTCCGCCGTCGCCGCCTTTGCCGCCGTTGCCGCCTTCACCGCCTGTGATGGTTACGGTGCTTCCTTTGACAGTGGCCGCCCCGTTTATACCGCAGCCGCCGGGGCCGCCGTGTCCGCCATCGCCGCCGGGGCCCTTGCCTGAGTAGCCTTCGCTGCCGTTTCCGCCACGGCCGCCCCTGACAGTCGCGTTGGTTCCTATAAAGACGACATTGCCCTTTATGCCGCAGCCGCCGGCGCCGCCCTGGAAGTCATCGCTGCTTCCTTCCTTACCATTGACAACCAGCGCACCCGGGCCGAACACGGTCCAGGGTATGACCTGCCGTGTCGATTCCGCCGTTGACGGTCAGCGTCTTGCCTTCGATAATCGTAACCGCAACATCGGCAGTCAAAATGGCGCCTTCATTGATCGTCTTGTTGAATTTGTAGGTAATATCCTTACTCCATACCTTGGTACGCTGGAAGTCCGCGTACGCCGGCAAACCCATTCCCGGCATCATACCCAGCACCATCACAAGGCTGAACAGTATGCCCGCCAACCGTTTCACGTTCTGCTTCATCTGGCATTAACCTCCCTGGTCCTGTACTTACCCGGCATAACGTCGCTTATCGCTGTTCATCCACGCGCCGGGCTTTTTTTTCACATTGGTCGCAGGACTATTATCCGATCATCCATCCAAAAAAGTCAAGTAGTGTTCCAGATTGTCAAGTCCCTTCGGGATGAACCGCTTTACCGGGTTATATTCGTTTTTTGACAACGCATCTTCCCCCAAAACCCCGTCTCCGGCGGGATGCTGCCGCATCCCGCCGGGGACGTTCCTTTATTCCAGTCCTTACTTCACGACCACCTTCACGCTGGCCCTCACTCCGTTGTTCGCAATGGCGTAAACGGTGCACCTGCCCTTTCCGGTGGCTTTGATCCTGCCGCTGCTGTTGACGGTGGCGACATTGACATTGCTGCTGTACCAGCGCACCTTTGGCACGTGCGCCAGAATCTTCCTGCCGGACTTGACGCCCTTCACGGTGGCTTTGAGGGTTACATGCCTGCCCACCTTCAACGTCACGCTGCTCTTGTTCAGCCTGACGGACTTCGCGTTGCAGCGCTTGGCATCATAGCCGCCGGTGATGGCGTGGACCTCGGGGCTGTCGCCGAGATAGACCTTCTTGCCGCCTGCCTTCATCCAGGCCCGGACATACGCCTTGTACTCGGTGCGCGCCTTCAGCCCGGATACCCGGACGCAGCTCCCGGTCACGCTGGCCCTGGGCTTGCCGCTGTAATCCCTGCCGCACCTGGCGAAGTACACATCGTAGCCGTCCGCGTCGGCGACCTTCGTCCACGCGATCCTCAGCGCGGTCTTGCCGGAGCCGGATACGGTCATCCGCGCCAGCAGGGCCGCATCCGGCATCACGGGCGACACCGGATCATCCCAATTGTCGGCGCACAGCATGATCTCTTTGGTCTGTTCGTTGAAGGCCACACGGCAGCCGCCCTGCTGGCTCTTGAACCATGCGCTCGGATCCACTTCGTCCATGTATTGTTCAAAACCGCTGGTGAAATCGGTGGCACGCGTTAAAGCCGATTCATAGCTCACGCCGATGGGCTCGTCAATCTCCAGATCATCCTCGAGCATGATTTTGCGGTCGTTTCTGTTAAGCACAACATCCCTGGCGTTGCCGTTGATGCTCACCTTGCCGGACAGCTCAAAATCCCACCACAAATGCACGCCGATACCCGTGTTGTTTTTGATCTCGCCGCCGTACATCTCGAATTTGGTCCAGTTATCGGCCCCGAACACACCTTCGCCGTTGTTTTCATTGATACTGCCGCCATCCATGGCGAAGGTGTCGTGGTTCACGAACACGCCGGCACCGTTATTCTTCGCCGTGTTCTTGCAGATCGTGCCGCCCAGCATGCTGACATTGTCGTTGGTGAACACGCCGCCGCCGCTTTCGGCTGTGTTGTTGCAGATCGTGCCGCCCTGCATGATGAACGTCGTGTCGTTGAGCACGCCGCCGCCGTGCTTGTTCACCGTGTTATCGCTGATCGTGCCGCCCTGCATGGTGAACGAGGCGCCGGCATCGACATACACGCCGCCGCCACCGTATATCCCCACGTTATTGCTGATCCTGCCGTCCTGCATGGTGAACGTGCTCTTCTCCGCCAGGTACACGCCGGCGCCGCTGAACGCCTTGCTATGGCTGATCGTGCCGCCTTGCATGGTGAACGTGCCCATGTTATACACGCCGCCGCCATAGTTCCACGTAGGGCCTGCACTGTTCCAGCTGATCCTGCTGTCGCCGGACATGGTGAACGTGCCGCTGTTGAACACGCCGCCGCATTTGTCGTCCGACGTATTCCCGTCGGTCTCTTTATCGCCGCCGATGACGCCGCCCTGCATGTTGAACGTGCCGTCGTTATACACGCCGCCGGCCGTGTCTTTTGCCTTGTTCCCGCTGATCCTGCCGCCCTGCATGGTGAAAGTGGCCTTGACCACGTACACGCCGCCACCGCCCCAGACGGACTTGTTATTGCGGATCGTGCCGCCCTGCATGGTGAACGCGGCGCCTTCGGCCACCATCACGCCGCCGCCAAAGTAGTTGTTGTTTCCGCCCTGGATAATGCCGTCGCCCCTGAGGGTCAGGTCGCCCCATACGCCGATCACATAGCCGTCGTTGATCGTGCCCCCCAGATTCCGGTCAATGGTGTGCCCGTTCAGGTCCAGCACGACATGGCGGCCCGAGGCCACCTTGATGCCGCTGTCTTTTCCCTGGGCAGTGGCGTCGCCTGTCAGCTTGTAACAGGTGGGGTTATCCTGGGTCTCACCCGACGGCGCGTCGCCGCCCAGGTTAGCGCTCAGCGTGGCCCAATTGTTGACCTCAATGGCATCGCCGTCCAGCATCGCCGCGTCGGTGACCGGGGCAAGCGCCTCCGCGTTGCTCTCCAGCGCCGCGCCGTTCAGATCCAGGCCAAGGTCCAGGCTAAGGTCCGGCGCGCCCGCCGGGTCCATTCCCCCGTCCGGCAGGCCTTCGCCCGCGTCCATCTCGATCTCCAGCGCGCCCTGGGGCCCATCGTCTGTGGCGGTTCCGCCGGCAGTGCCGACCCCGCCGTCGATGGCGATATCGCCGCCCAGGTCGATGATCTCCTGCCCGCCGCTCTCTGCCACCGCGAACATAGACATCAGCAGCGCCAGCCCGATCACCAGCGCCAACAACTTCCGTGCGTTCCGCTTGATGTGCTTTCCTCCTTATGCCTCGGCTTCTGCCGTAAAATTTCTGCATATAACCATACACCATCTACCAAAATAAGACAAGTGTTTTTCCATATTTAATAAGGGATAATCGATTTGTCGCCTTCGTGACAAATCAGGTTTCATACTATTTAAATTGAAAATAAACAAAGATTCTTCGACTTCGGCTTCGCCTCCGCTCAGAATGACACCGTTGCGTCAAAAGCTTGTCATCCCTGACTCGGCTCGCTGACTATGCTATCCATCTACTCCTTGGTTACTCCTTGGCTTTCACTTCGGTGATAGCCTGTTTCTTGTGCCTTTTTCCCTTCTTTCTGCTTCTGTTGATGTTTTGTTAACTCTGCTCTCGCGCACTTGACTTTTTATTTGCAGACTGAGCGCAGCGAAGAATCTTCCAATTTCAATTTGAGAATGGTATCAGTAAGTCACCGGGGACGGTTTCGCGCGTTGCGCCGACCCCCGCCCAGCAGAATGCCCACACATCTCTGCGTGGGCATTCCCTGGCGGTGAAAGACGATTTACCCGGTTTATTTCTGGAGCCTGGCGTCCACCAGCTGTTCGTACTCGTCTACCAGGCCCTTAAAGTAATCCATGGCGGCGGAATAGGTCTCCTCCTTCAGGGGATCGACTCCGGCGATTGCCAGCAGGGTCTGCGGATCGGCGCTGCGTCCCGCCTTCAGGAAGCTGAGATAGTCCTCCACAGCCCTCTCCCTGCCGCCCAGTATGCCCTGGGCGATGGATGCCGCATAGGTAATGGAGGTCGCGTACTTATAGACATAGTAGGGCTCATAGAAGTGCGGGATCTCCGCCCATATGTATTTGCTTTCCGGGAAGCTTATGATCGAATCGCCGCGATACGTCTTCAAAATCTCAAGGTACCTGTCGCTCAGGGCCTCGCCGTCCAGCGCGCCGCCGGCCTCGATGGTCCTGTATAATTCATCCTCGAATTCCGCGAACATCACCTGAGAAAAGAAGGTTCCCGTGAACAGATTAAGGGCGTTCTGCAGGTAGTAGAGCCTCTCATCGTCGTTGGCGGCACGGGACATCTTGTAATGGTAATAGAGCATCTCGTTGGTGGTGGAGGCCACCTCCTGGGTAAACAGGGTGGGGGAGTGATACTGCTTCGGCTGGTTCTCATCGGCCAGCGTTTCATACATGGCGTGACCCATCTCATGGGCAATGGTGCTGACGTCATCCGAATAACCGTTATAGTTGAACAGCACCCAGGGATACCCGACGTCGTAGGGCTTCATAAATGCTCCCGTGGTCTTGGCGGCGGCGGGATAGACATCCACGTGTCCGCTGGAAATGATGGCCTTGAAGGTATCGATGTAATCCTCGCCGAGCACGCCCAGCGCGTCGATGACTTCCGCGACAGCGTCCTCATACTCGATCTTGCCGGGGTTGAAGTCGGAAACGTAGGTCGCCGTATCGAAGGGGTACTGTTCATCCAATCCCAGGCCGCGGGCGTGGGCGCGATAGTAGCGCTGGAAATCCCCGATGCCTTCGTGGGCACACTCGATCAGCATGTCGTATACGGCAGGCTCCACATCATAGACGTACAACTGGGCTTCGCGGGTCGTATCGAAGTGGCTCAGAAGGGCGTTGGCATAGGCTTGCTTCGCATTCCCCTCCAGCAGCGTTGCCAGGGTGTTGATGTAATTTTTGGCACGGGAGCCGTACAGC
>CACYZW010000080.1 GCA_902778995.1 uncultured Eubacteriales bacterium | reverse complement strand
GCGCTTGTCACGGCAGGCCTTGCAGCGGCCGGGCTCATTCTGGAAGCCCTTATCGGCGTAGAACTGCTGCTCGGACGCGGTGAAAACGAACTCATTGCCACACTCACGGCATACCAAAGTCTTGTCTTCGAACATGGAAAAAAACCCTCCTAATAGTATGTGCCCATGCGATGTATAAGTCTCTATAGCCGATTCCTGCCATCGGTAGGGTTCCACCGGAGGGATACGGTTTCGAAGCGCTCTAATCGGGGCTGTCAATATTATAACACAGTGGAGCAATTTTGTACAGCCCTTTCCAAACATTTTCCGCCACAAAATATTAAAAATTCATATTTTCGCTCATATGTCCATATTCCTTGACAACCATCCGGTTTGACGGTACAATTAAACAGGATAAGTGTATATCGACCGCAACAAAGGAGCGGAGAGCATGAAGAAAACCGTTGCGATACTGCTGTGCGCGCTGCTGTCAACGCTTTGCGCGTTTTCCCTGGGCGAAGGCCCCCTCTCGGACCTGTTTGAAGTCCTGCCCGGCGAGCCGGGCGTCGAAACGCCGCCCCGGGGCGATTTGGGGAGCGCCGAGGGCATAGTGCTGGAGATCAACGGCGAATCGGTGCGCCTGGCCTACGACGCCTCGCCCCAGTATTCCTCGATACAGGGCGGCCTCGTCCAGGCTTCCTATTACGCCTACAGCGCCGATGGCAAGACGCTGTACGAGCTGTACATCACCTTTCCCGAGACGGCGAGGGCCGGCATGATCATCACCCCGGAATACGCCCTGATGACCAGCGAGGAGAGCTCCGTGGTGCTGATCGTGTCCCGGGACGGCATCGAGAAATACTTCTTTTCAAGCCTGCTGGACGGCAGGATCTATCCCGAGGGCTCCGGCTTTACCATCGGTATAGACAGCGTATCCGTAAACGACGGCTCCGTCAGCTATGCGGGCACGCTGTCCGCCAGCCTGATCGCCCTGGACCTGTCCTCCGGCGCCGTGGCCGACCGACTGGAGATTCCCGCCACGTCCTTTGGCTTCACCGTTTCCGGCCAGCTCTCCGCACCCCTTCCGGACATGCCCCAGCCCACTCAGATGCCGGAGGATTTGAAGCGGGTTTGACCGCCACTGACAGGAGGTGTCCCCCATGAAGCGAACCCCTCTTGCTGAACGAGCGCTGCCGGATTACACCCGGGGCGAGGAAATCTGCAACATGGTCACCCACATCGTGGGCGGCGCGCTGGGCATATTGGCGCTGGTGCTCTGCCCGGTGTTCGGCGCGCGGCATAACAACGCCTGGGGCGTGGTATGCGGAACGGTATTCGCCTTCTGCATGCTGGTGCTCTATGCCATATCCAGCACCTATCACGGCCTGAGCCCCAAATTGCTGGGCAAGCGCGTGTTGCAGGTGCTGGACCATTGCAGCATCTTTCTGCTGATCGCGGGCACCTACACGCCCATGGCCCTGTGCGCCGTCCGCCCCCACGATCCCGCCCTGGGCTGGGCGCTGTTCGGCGTCATATGGGCGTTGGCGGCGCTGGGCATCACCTTCAACGCCATTGATCTGAAGAAATACGCCAGATTCTCGATGATCTGCTACCTGCTGATGGGCTGGGCCATCGTCGTGCGCATCGACCTGATCTATAAGCTGATCGGTCCCGGCGGCTTCTGGCTTTTGCTGTCGGGCGGCATAGCCTATACCGTCGGCGCGGCGCTGTACCTGATCGGTCGCAGGCGCCGCTACGCGCACACGGCTTTTCATGTGTTCACCGTGATCGGCAGTCTGCTGCATTTCCTGTGCATATTGCTGTATGTGATTTGATGGAGAAAGGGACTGTATAAAATTCTCAAAGATATACGGAAATATATTGAAACGGACTCTCTCCGTCTCGGCAGCGCAGGGCCACTTCCCTCAAAGATGGATGCTATTGGATAAACCACGTCGCCAAAAGGCTCCCTCTTTGAGGGAGCTGTCAGCCGCAGGCCGACTGAGGGAGTTTAAATTTATATGGCCTTATATATTTTACAGCCCCTGCAATAAGTCAAGCCGCCCCCGGGCGCGCCGCGTTGCCGGATGGAAGCATCCTCTGCGGCGTGCGCCTGGGGGCGGCTTGTCCTGTCCCCTGCTACCTGTCAAACTCGTCCAGCGCGCCGACGATGGTGCGCGCGCTCTCCTGCTTTTCGTATTTGGCGAACTGGGCGCGGTTGCGCGCGTTGTGGCTCAGGCAGGCCGGGCCGCCGATGCAGCCGCCGTCGCAGGCCATGCCCTCGATGAAGTTCTCCTTCAGCACGCCCTTGCTCTTCTTCAAAAGCGCCGCGTTGCACTCCGCAAGGCCGTTGCAGGAGACGGCCTGGAGCTGGAAATCCTCCATGCCGTCCATCTCCTTGATGGCCTCGGCCACGGCGTCGGCCAGGCCGCCGCAGCGGGCAAAGCCCCGTCCGTAGGTGGAGGAGTTGGTCAGCTGGACGCCCTTGAGGGCCTGCAGGTCGATGCCCGCGGCGTCGATCCAGGCCTGCATCTCCTCGAAGGTGATGGCGCAGCTGACCGCGCTCTTGCTGCGGGTGTACAGCGTCTCGTACTTCTTGGCGATGCAGGGGCCGATGAACACGATTTCCGCCGTGGGATCCTTCTTGCGGATCTGGAAGGCCATCATCGCCATCGGCGATGGATTCTGGGAGACGTGGGGCGCGATGTCGGGATACTTCTTCTGCACCAGGCTGACGAACGCGGGACAGCAGGAGGACGTGAGGAAGCCCTCCTCCGCCAGCTCCTTCGCCTCGTGATAAGCCACGGCGTCTGCGCCCCAGGCGGCCTCCTCCACGCGGTAGAAGCCCAGCTTCAGAAGGGCCTCGTACACCTGATCCGCCTTCACGTCGGCATATTGCGCGCCGATGGACGGGGCCACGACGGCATAGGTGTGGTAGACCTTGTTGCCGAAGGAGCTCCTGATGATCTGTATGGCCTTGGTCAGGTAGGATTTATCGGAGATCGCGCCGAAGGGACACTGGTACACGCAAGCGCCGCAGGACACGCATTTATCAAGGGTGATCACGGCCTTCTGGTTTTCGGGGTTGATGCTGATGGCCTTCATCTTGCAGGCCTTGATGCAGGGGCGCTCCAGCTTCAATATCGCCCCGTAGGAGCAAGCGGCGGCGCAACGACCGCACTCCACACATTTTGTCTTGTCGATGGTGGCATGGCGGTTGACGATGGTGATGGCGTCCTTCGGGCAGGCATTCATGCAGTTGTGGGCGATGCAGCCGCGACAGGCCTGGGTGACCGTGATGCCGTCCACGGGGCATTCGTCGCAGGCGATGGGCAGCACCTCCACCACGTTGGGGTTGCGGGGATTGCCGCCCATCGCCAGCTTCACCCGCTGGTTGATGATGGCCCGCTCCTTGTAAATGCAGCAGCGCATCGTGGGCGCCGCGCCGTCGGGGATGATCTTTTCCGCGATACCCAGGGTGTTTTCAGGCGTCAGCGCGTCGTCCAGCGCCAGCGCGGCCACTTCCTTCAATACCTTGTATTTCAGCTCCTGAACGTCCGTATCGAATTTCGGCGTCATGTCCATTCCTCCCTGCGATTCTTCAATTCACAGCACAATTATAGCACGACCCCGCGCGTTGTTGCAATACACAGGGGAAACAATTTGACAAAGCAGCGGGATGATGGTAAAATTCATACAGACGAATAATGTGTTAAATGAGGTGTTTCAATATGAACAATCAAGCCTACAGGATGAACATCGCGGGTCTCGACCGCGCGCTTCCCCTGTGCCCCATCTCCGACAAGCTGATGATCGGCGCGTTCGTGATCTTCGGCGATCCCGAACTGACCACTGCCTGCGCCCGCGAGCTGCTGGCCAGGTGTCCCGCCCACGACGTGCTGATCACCGCCGAAAGCAAGGGCATACCCCTCGTCTGCGAAATGGCCCGGATGAACGGCAACGAGCGCTATGTGGTGGCCCGCAAGTCCCCGAAGCTGTACATGCTCGACGTGATGTCGGTGGAGGTGCGCTCCATCACCACCGACCACAAGCAGACCCTCTGCATCGGCGGCAACGACGCCGAATACATGAAGGGCAAGCGGGTGGTGATCGTGGACGACGTGATCTCCACCGGCGAATCCCTGAAGGCGGTGGAAGCCCTGGTGGAACGGGCCGGCGGCAATATCGTGGGCCGCATGGCGATTCTCGCCGAGGGCGATGCCACCGAACGCGACGACATCATCTACCTGGAAAAGCTGCCGCTGTTCGACCGCGAGGGCAACCCCATCGGCTGATTTTCGATACGAACCGCAAATGGGACGGCAAAATGCCGTCCCGTTTCATATTTCACACTATTCTCAAATAAGAAATAGAATAGATCCTTGACGCTTCGCTAAGCCTGCGGCCACGACTCCGCTTCGCTCCGCTCAGATGACAAGCGTAACGGTGTCATCTGAGCGTTGTGTTTGCCGAAGGCATTGCGAAGCACAGGATCTTCTACATCTTAATTGAGAACAGTATCAGATTTCGCCCTGTACCGGCGCAGATTGCCGCCACATCGAAGGGACTGTAATATTTTTCAAATACTCATTCCCGTCTTCCCAGCTCAAGGCTTCCCCCGCTCTCCAGCAGGCACAGCAATCTCTGCTTGACGCGCATGCCGGTGATGCGCTCAAGGGCCAGGGCGTAGACGTTCAGCTGCTTTTCATAGTGGGCCCTCAGGGCCTCCATGTCGTCGGTGCGGTCGGTCTTGTAATCCAGCAGCACCCAGGCCCCGTCCTCGACGAAGCAGCAATCGACGGTGCCCTGCACCAGCAGCTCTCCGTGGCCGTAGCGACCGGCCTCCTCGGGCGTCAGGGCGTCGTCGACGGGCAGCATCACGTTGAAGGGCCACTCCCGGCGCACCGTCTTCGCGCCGCGCAGCCGAAGGCCCACGTCGCTCTCCAGGAATCGGGACAGCCGCCAGGCCTCCACCGCCTCCCTCTGGCCGTCGCCCAGCAGCCTGCGGTTCGCGCAGTCGTCCAGCTGGCGGGATACCGCCCCGGTCAGCGCGTCGCCGGAAAGACCCGCCAGCGCCTCCAGCCCCAACAGCTGCATGCAGCGGTGGTAGGCCGTGCCCCGCTCCGCGCCGGTCATGTGCCTGGCGTCCTCGGAAAGAAACGCCGGGCGCTCCATCAGGGCGGGCAGCTGTCCGGGGCCCTCGATCTCCCGAAGCAGCCCCGAGGCCGTCAGCTTCAGCGGCCGGCCCGCGGCCAGCGGATCGGGGTATTGCCAGGCCAGTTGGGCGTTCAGGTTTTCGTCGGCATAGGCCTCCGGGTGTTCCATCACCTGGCGGAACAGCTTCTGCGCCTCGTCCTCCCCGCCGCCCGCACGCAGGCGTATGGACGCGGCGGGAATCGTTTTCAGCGTTGAAATCAGCGGCAGGCCCTCGGCCTCCGCCCCGCAGCGGGCGGCCATGATCAGGTCCAGGTGGCTTGAAGCGGCGGCGGGCGCGGCGGACAGCGCCTGCCAGCGCTTCATCGCCCGCCCGGCGTCCTTCACCGTCCCCACCAGCACCAGCTTCCTCTGCGCGCGGGTCAGCAGCACATAGAGTATGCGCATTTCCTCCGCGGCATCCTCCCGGCGCTGCCGGGCCAGTATGGCCGCCTGGGGCAGCGTCAGCCGCTGGGTGCGCAGGACGGGATCGTAATAGCTCATGCCCACGCCCAGATCCCGATGGGTCAGCAGCGGCGTGTCGCTGCGCTCCGCGTGGTAACGCTTCGCCAGCTGCGCGCCGAAGACCACCCTGAACTCCAGTCCCTTGCTCTTGTGGACCGACATCATGCGCACCACATTGTCGTTCTCCCCCAGCAGGTGGGCCGCGTCCCCGTCCCCCCGCTGCCGCATGTGCTCGGTATAGAACAGGAACCGGGTCAGCGAACCGGCGTATTCGCTGTCAAAGCCGGCGGCGCTGACCACGAACTGATCCAGGTTGGCCTGTCGCTGCGCCCCGCCGGGCAGCGCGCCGGCGTAGGTATAAAACCCGCTCTCATCCAGCACCAGGCGCACGAATTCACCCAGACTCAGGCTGCCCGCCTTCAGGCGCCAGGCCTCCATCTGCTCGTGGAACGCCGAAAGCCGCCGCGCGATGTCGTCCGACTGCTCCCGCGCATAGGCGTTCGCGGCGTCCACATAGGCCACCGTCCGGTAGGCGATGCGTATCCGCGCCAGCTCGTCGGCGGTGAGGCCCACCGCCGGCGAGCGCAGCATGGCGATCAGCTCCACGTCCCGGCGGGCGTTCTCGATCAGGCGAAGCATGGACAGCAGCCAGCGAATCTCCAACGATTCATAGTAGCCCGACTGTCCGTCGGCAAAGGCGGGAATGCCGTGGGCCAGCATCACCGGCATCATGGCCGAGAAGGCCGTGGCCTTGCTTCGGGTCAGTATGGCGAAGTCCCGGTAGCGAAGGGTCGCATCCTCGGCCATCATGCGGCGGATGGTTTCGGCGATCACGACGCCCTCCCGCTCCATGGCCTGCAATTGGGCGATTTCCGCCTCCGACGCTTCTTCCGCCGCCTCCGGCTCGGCGTCCGAATCCAGCAGCAGTATCTCGACATCCTGCTGTTCCCACGGCTGTTCCCCCGTCTCTTCCCCGGGCAGGCCAGGGTTCAGCCGCGCCAGGGCGTCGTAGGTGATCTCCGCGTCCCCGCCGGTCATCACCCGCTCGAACACCCGATTGACAAATTCCAGTATACCCCTGCGGGAGCGGAAATTGCGGGTCAGCGGCAGCAGCAGCCCGCCTTCGCCCCGGCCATAGGCCTCGTACTTCTCCAGAAACAGCCTCGGCTCCGCCAGCCGGAAGCGATAAATGGACTGCTTCACGTCCCCCACCATGAACAGGTTGTCCCCCCGGCACAGGGCATTGAGCAGCGCCTCCTGAATGTCGGAGGTGTCCTGGTACTCGTCCACGAACACATAGTCGTAGCGTTCGCGGACGCTGCGGACCACCGCCGGGTTCGCAAGGGCCCGGAGGGTCCTGTGCTCCAGGTCGGCATAGGTCAGGCCGGAGCGCTCGGCCTTGGCCGCCTCGTACAGTTCCGCCGCCCGCAGCGCGATGTCGGACAGCGTTTCGATCTCACCGCTGAGCGCTATGGCGTCCTTCCGGGACTGTATCAGCGGCAGCGCCTTCAGCCGCACCCCGGCCAGCGCTTTCTTGGCCGACTCGCGCAGGCCCTTCACCGTCTCTGCAGCGTCCGGATCGGCGTTCGGATCCTTCTTGCCCCGGGCCGACGCCCCCTTGAATTCCGACAGCGCCCGATAGAGCGCGTCGTAATCCTCCAGCGCCAGCATGTCGGTCAGCGACTGCAGGTCCTGGCTGATCGCGTTCCGAAAGTTCATCGGACAGCCGGGAAGGGACAGCGCGTGGCGCAGATGCACCAGCGCCCCGCGAATGGCCCGGCGCGCGTCGCTCTTCAGCTCGTCCTGCCAGAGCGAAAGCATATCGTCGTCGCGGCGCGCGGCCTGACGGAGCCAGGCCTCGGGGTCGGGGCGATCCTCCATGCGCCGCAGCAGCAGCGCCACCGCCTCGCGGACGCCCTTGGGGCCCCTGCCGTAATCCAGATCGAGCAGCGCGTCGCCGCCTGTGGCATAGGCCTCCTCCAGCGCCGCGTCCAGCGCCTCGTCCCGCAGGCGGGCGTCCATGGCCTCGTCCAGCACGCGAAACGCCGGGTCCACCCCGGCGGATTCAAAATTCGTGCGCAGAAAATCGGAGCAGAAGGCGTGCAGCGTGGAGATGTTGGCCTGATCCAGCTTCAAAAGCTGCTCCCGGCAGCGCCCGTCCCCCGCCGCCGCCCGTTCGCCCAGCTGGCGGGACAGCTTGGCGCGCATATCCGAAGCGGCGGCGCGGGTGAAGGTGACCACCAGCATGCGGCTCACGTCCGCGCCGTCCCCCGTAATCAGCCGGAGCACCCGTTCCACCAGCACGGTGGTCTTGCCGGACCCTGCCGCCGCGCTGAGCAGTATGTTTCCGCCCCGCGCCTCGATGGCCCGCAGCTGTTCCTCGGTCCAGTTGGGCACGCGCTCACCCCCCGTCAATACGCCTTCAATTCCTCAAACGCCTTGCCGTGCTCGTATTCGTAGATCTTCGCGTCCACCACGAAGCGGTACCAGAACGAGGACAGCACATGGTAGATGAAGCCCTCCTTGCCGTCCAGAAAGCCGCCCCGGAAGAAGTAGTTCACATGGAACCACAGAAAGGCCCGCAGGAACTTGGGAAATCTGTAGTACACCCCGTACTTCTTTTTGCGCTTGCGCTCTATCTCCGGGTCGTCCACGCTGGCGTCTGCGCGCCCGTTCTTCCAGTCCATGTAGTCCATGGCCTCCCGGGTGGCATACCAGTTGTAGCGGCCGATGAAGTTGTCCAGGTCCTTGAAATCGTAGTGGAGGAAATTCTCCTTCAGCGATATGCTCTGGCCCCGGGACAGTATCGTGTGGGCGTCCCGCCGGCGGTCCTCGATGCGCCCGATGCCGTTTTTGAACACCATCAGCTTGCGCTTCTTGCTGCCGTGGGTCAGCGCCCGCCCCATGAAGAAATAGGTGGCCTCCAGGGTCATGCCGTTCACGTCGTCGGCGTCGTGCGCCGCCATATTCCGCTCGATCTCCGCGCACAGCGCCGGGGGAAACTGCTCGTCGGCGTCGATGCGGATGACCCACTTCGTGTCGATATCGCAGTTGTCCAGCCCCCAGTTGAACTGGCGGGCGTAGTATTCAAATTCGTGGAAGTAGACCTCGGCGCCGTTGGCCTTCGCCAGCTCCAATGTCCGGTCGGTGCTGCCGCTGTCCACCACGACCATGCGGCGGCAAAGCCCCTTGACCGATTGCAGGCAGCGCTCGATGTTCAATTCCTCGTTTCGGGTCAGTATGATCGCGGTGATGTCGGCCATCCTCTGTCTCCTCTCATCTGGCGCGCTTCGCCATTTCAGTTTTCCGCTTCCTCAATCCCTGTATGGTGTAGGTGAACCAGGGCAGGGGATCCCTCGGGGAGAAGATCTGGTCGGTGGTATGCCGGAAATCGAACCATCCGGGCTTCGCCTTGAACCGGTTCGGGGACTGCATAAACCACAGCACATCTGTGTGCATGTAGCGCAGGCGCACGCCGTCCCGATAGTCCGGGTAATCGGTCACGGGCAGGCCCATGCCCAGCTCCACGATCTGCCGGGCGAAGTCCACCCCCGCGGCAAAGCACACCTTCACGCTGGCGGTGATGCGGGGATTGATCTCCATCACCTTCGCCACGCCGTCCCGGGGATCCTCGATCAGATCCACGTCCCCGTAGCCGACCCAGCCGATGTGCTGAAGCAGCCTTATGGAATCGGCGGCGATGTCAGGCCGGTGTACGCTGCAGCTGCAACAGGTGGAGCCGCCGTCAATCGGATACCAGCGGGTCTTGTCGAACACCACGGCGCTCTTCGGCGCGCCGTCCGCATCCAAAAAGACCTCGCACTTGTATTGTGTGCCCGTCTGGGGAATGTACTCCTGTACCACCATGCCGCCGAAGCGCTTTAACGCCTCCGGGAACACCTGGCGCAGCTGCTCCGCGCTCCTGATGACGTGGAAGCCTATGGAGCCGTAGCCCACGCGGGGCTTGATGATGAACGGAAAGGGCAGGCCCGCGGCCAGTATCTCGTCGGCGCTGTTCATGTCGTACAGCGTCCGTGGACAGGGCACCCCCGCCGCCTCGCAGGCCTGCATCGTTCGCTGCTTGTCCGCCGCCCTGCGAAATACGCCGGGTTCGTTCACCGCAGGCCACGCCAGCGGGCGGACCTCGTCGATGTGGGCGGAGAGCAGCATGGCCGAGAAATCGGTCATGGGGATCACCACGTCGTAATGGCCCTCCCGCAGCACCGCCATCAGCGCCGCGAAGGAGCTTGCCCCGTCCTCCCGGTCCCAGTGCTTCAACAGCTTCACGTCCGGCCAGCGGGAGGCGTAGCCCACGTCCAATTTGCTGCTGTTATAGGTGGTCAGATGGCAGCCCAGCGCCTTCAGCGCCGGCATCAGCGCCATGTTCTGCCGCGCAAAGCCTTCCAGCAGCAGCACCCGCACCCCCCGCAGGTCGGGCTTTTCCCGGTAGCAGGGCGCGCCGTCGCCGCCGTCAAGGAAGCGCTTCATGGCGGCGGTATCGAAGCGATAGGGGTTGAGCACCTTGCCCACGTTCAGGCGCAGCATCGGCGGGCACAGCCGCGACGCCCCGAGGCCCAGCTTCCCCACCCAGCCCGGCAGGCGCAGCACCCGCCCGGCCGTGCCGGAGCGCTTATCCGCCTGAACCATCGCGCCGGAATTGAAGGGCGCGTCGTCGCAGAAGTTGACCAGACCCGCGGGCGCTTTCTCCCGGTCTGCCCACTGGCAGACGACCTCCACCACCCGGTCGAGGTTCAGGAAGGCATAGTCCGTGCCCCCGCCCACGGTGAAGGCCAGGGAGGGGTATTTGAGATAGTAGCGCTTGCGCACGTCGCGCATGTCGTCGGCGGTATACACCGGCGCAAAGCGGGCGATGAATACGGGGGTGTCACCCATCAGCGAAAGCAGCCGCTGCTCGGCTTCATACTTCGACCTCGCATAGCCCCCTACCGGCGCAGGGGGCGTGGCTTCGCTGACAGTGCCCCTTTGCAGCCCGTAGACGTCCACCGTGCTGGCAAAGAAAACGGGAATGCCGGCCTTCGCCGCCTGCTCGAACACGTGCTGGCTCACCAGCACGTTCAGCATGAAGTAGCGGTTCCAGCTCAGGTCGGTTTCCCCGGTGACGTGGGCCAGCGCCGCCAGGTGGATCACCCGATCCACGGCATGGGCGTCGAACAGGGCGGCAACGTCGTCCGGTCGCGTAAGATCGCAGACGGCATGGGTATAGTTCTCATGGGCGACCTTCGCGCCGGCGATGTCCGCGCCGACGACCCGATGCCCCCTCTGGCACAGCGCCAGCGCCACGCGGCTGCCCAGCATGCCCGAGGCGCCGGTGAGCAGTATGGTATGCGTCAAGACAGTCCACGCTCCCTTCGATCCGCCTCGAGGGTGAGAAACCGCGCGCCGCGCTTTTTCAGCCAGCGGATCACCCTGCGCAGCTTTTTTAGGTTGCCCCGCCGCCCCACCAGGCAGCGAAAGCGGGTGGCCCGGCCCAACCCCTTCGGCAGCGGCAGGGGCAGGTCCGTCAGCTCAAAGGGATGCACGTAAATCGTGAAATTCTCGTGCCGCCTGGCGTAGAGCCCCAGCAGTATGTGCAACAGCCAGAAGGGGAACAGCCGGAGGTAGCCGCCGCCGGATATGGGAACGGAATAGCCCCCGATTTCCAGGGTGGGAATCTCGTATTCGGCGAAGCCCTCCCGGACGTACACCAGATCGTCCGCCTGCTGAAAGCCCGTCAGGTCGAGGTTGCGGTACAGCGGATGCTGGACGAAGCGAATCTTGCTGCTGTCGTAGGTGAAACCCATTTGCCGAAGGACGTCCAGCTTGTCCCGCTCCATGGTAAAGCAGCTGGCCCGATAGCCGGTGATCCTTTGTCCGGCGGCGGCTTCGATCATTGCCCGGGCCCGCTGCGTCTCGTCGGCGAACTGATCGAGGCCCTTGTCGGTGAGCAGCCCGTGATCCAGCCCGTGGCAGGCCAGCGCATGGCCCCGGCGCACGATCTCCCGCAGTATGGCGGCGTTTTCATCGGCAATCTGAAATCGAAGATCTGGGGCAGCACACGAACGCCGCTCTCCCGGCAGCGATACCCCTTGAGGTAGTCCAGGTGATACCACTCCTCCAGATCCACGGTTAATAAGGCCCGGCTCATGCGGCCCGGCGGGTCATTGCGCGGCGCGGAAGCGCCGTTAACGGGAATGTTCTTCGTCTTGTCTTGATCCTGCATTTGTATTTCCTCAATGGGTTTGCGTATCGTCCCGAGTCTGCTTACGGGCACCCTCCACCACGCCCTCGGAGCACAGCACCTTGAACACGGTGCCCAGCACACATCTTAGGTCAAAGCCAAAGCTCATGCGCTTCACGTATTCGCCGTCCAGCCGCGCCTTCACGTCGATGGGCAGCTCGTCCCGGCCGTTGATCTGCGCCCAGCCGGTCAGGCCCGGACGCACGTCGTTCGCGCCGTACCTGTCCCGCTCGGCGATCAGGTCAAACTGGTTCCACAGCGCGGGGCGCGGCCCGACCACAGCCATCTCACCCTTGATGATGTTGAACAGCTGGGGCAGCTCATCCAGGCTGGATTTGCGCAAAAAGCGTCCCACCGGCGTTATGTAGGCCTCCGGATTCGCCAGCAGATGGGTGGGCTGATCCTTCGGCGCGTCGGTGCGCATGGTTCGGAATTTATAGATCATAAAGTGGCTCTTGCCCTTCCCGACCCGCTTTTGGCGGAAGAACACCGGCCCCGGGGACGTTATGCGAATGATCGCCGACAGCACCAGCAGCAGCGGCGAGAGCGCGACTGTCGCCAACAGCGCAAGCAGCAGATCCAGAATTCGCTTGACACAGGTGTACATACATCAACCTCCATTGTAATTATAGCACAAACGGAAGCATAAGAGCGTTAATTATAGGTATCATGCCGCGCTGACGCCCGCATTGGGATGCAGGGCCCATCGTCAACATAATCGAGTCGTGCAGTAACGAGATGAATTTTAGTCGATTGCAAACTGCAGATTTCGAAGGCTTGCTGGCGGCAAGTCAAGAAATCAGCAGACAGCAAGCGACTGAAATTCAGCCGTTAATGCGCCATGAGCATTGTGCGGTATTTCCTTAGAGGGGCCCAGAAGCAACAGGGCATATATGAAACGCGGGGAGGCGATTCAGCCCCTCCCCGCGCTCGCGCCGAGATATTATTTACGACTCGTATATGAAGTTGTAGAGCTCGCGGGTATTCGCCTGGAAATCGCAATCGTACAGCATGGACTGGTCGTTGCGCACCTCTTCCTTGTAGGTGCCGCTGACGGGCAGGCGCATGCTCTTCACGTCGCCGATGCCGTTGCCGCACACCTGCATGGCGATGGTAAACAGATCCTCGAAGGGCAGGTTGGTCTTGACCTGGTCGATCATGTCCTTGGCCAGCGCGGCAAGCTGTATCGCGTCCAGCTTCTTGACCTTTTGCAGCAGCTTTTCCAGCACGATGCGCTGGCGCTCGGTGCGCATGGCGTCGCCGCCGGTCAGCTTTCGGATGCGGGCGTAGGCCAGGGTCTGTCGGCCGTTCAGGTGGGTATTTTCGCCGTAGGTCTCCAGGTACACGTTCTCCTGGTCGGATTCGTCGATGCCCTCGCGGTAGGCGAATTTCGCCTGCTGCACGATCATCTTGTTGATCTTGTCCTTCTCGGCCTCGGTGATGTCGATCTCGACGCCGCCCACCCGCTGGGCGATCTTCTGGAAGCCGAAGAAGTTCACCAGCACGTAGTGCTGAATGTTCATGCCGAAATTCTCATTGACCGTGCGCATCGCCAGGTTCGGCCCGCCGAAATAGTTGGCGGCGTTGATGCGGTATGTACCGTTGTATTCGCCGATGTCGGTGTACTCGATGGCCAGGTCGCGCATGATAGACGACAGCTTGACCTCACCGGTATTGCGGTTGATGGAGCAGATCAGCATGGCGTCGGTCCTCGCGCTCTCGCTCAGGGTGCGCTCGTCCGTGCCCAGGAGCAGTATGTTCATCCAGTCGGCGGGCAGGCTGGTGTTGATCTTCAGATCCGTCACCTGGGCCATGTCCTCGGCGGCCAGGCTGCCCACGTTGTAATCGGCGTCGGCCAGCTTGTCGGCGATGTTGTCATACTCGGGCGCCGCCTCCCCCTCGTCAAGGTTGCTGGCGAGCAGCGGATCGGCGGCGGTCTGTCCGTTGTCCACCGGGTTGGAGGCGGGAATCGCGGTTCCGTTGGTCACGTCACCCGAAGGACGGCCGAAGGGTTTGACGATTACCAGCACCAACACCAGCACGACGATCAGAATCGCCCCCATCGCCACGATCAGCGGCCTGTTGTTGGGCTTGCGCCGCCTGGGCGGGGTTCTGCGGGGCGAATTGCCAGGGCGCTGCGGGGGCCTCTGGCCGCCGGAGGGACGCTGCCCCGAGCTCCTGCGCTGGGGCGGGCGCTGGCCGGAATAAGCTGGGCGTGAAGCGCCGCTGCGGGTGGCAGGGCGCTGGCCGGAATAGCCGCCGCGGCTGCTGTCCCGGCTGATGCCCGGCTCCACCCGGTTGCTATTATAATCTGAAGGATATCTCGTCGCCAATTTTATATGCCTTCCTTTCTGGAGGGGTAAATACAGATATAGTCATTATACAGGCTATCTTTTTTATCTGCAACCGCAAAGCGCGTCAATTCAGGGCGCAAATGTGACAATATCCTGACATTGCGGCGTTGTTTTGGTTTGTGTCGCTGTCCATGGCGCAACGACCGGGTTTCGTATATTGGCAATGGATAACCGGGGGATTGTGAATTTCTTTTAAGGAAACGCCCTATTTTCTATTTATACATCACGGTTGACAATTCCCGCCGATTGATGTATAATGTTTCCGGTCCGAATAAGCAGGCACTGCGTAGGTTCGCGCAGTGTCGATTCTTATTCGGCTAAATTCATGTGACGGAAAAGGACATCACCCAGGAGGTTGCATCATGGCAGACACCCGCATACTCACATTTACCGACAAGAAAAAGCTGGAGGAACAGCTTGCCCAGCTGAACGAGGAAAAGAAGCGCGTTGCCGAGGAAATCCAGATTGCCCGCGGCTTTGGCGATCTCAGCGAGAACGCCGAATACGACGCCGCCAAGGCCAAGGAAGCCGAGGTCTACGGCAACATCGCCCGCATCGAGGCTGAGCTGCGCACCGCCACCTTTGTTGACGACAGCACCGCCGACTCCACCACCGCCGCCCTGGGCACCGTGGTGCGGGTGCTGGACATGGAATATAACGAGGAGGATGAGTATACGCTGGTGGGCTTTACCGAGGCCGACCCCGCGAAGCTGTTCATCTCCAATGAATCCCCCATCGGCATGGCGCTGATCGGCAAGAGCGAGCCGGGCAAGCCCGACTATACGCCCCCCGCCAAGGTCGGCGACATCGTGGAGGCCAACACCCCCGGCGGCATCGTCAGGCTGAAGGTGCTCTCCATCCGCAAGCGCTGATCCACAACCATACATCCACCGAGAGGAGAACAAAAACATGGCCCAGACCTACCAGGCGCCGGCAGGCTATACCGAACAGGATACCATTCGCTTGGGCAAACTGAACGCGCTGATCGAGCAGGGCAAAAATCCCTACGAGATCACCACCTATGACCGCACCCACACCTCCGGCGTGATCCGCGAGCAGTTCGACGCGCTTGAGGGCCGGGAAGTCAGCATCGCGGGCCGCATACTCGGCAAGCACATCATGGGCAAGGCCAGCTTTGCCCGCATTCAGGACCCGGACGGCACGATGCAGATCTACGTCAAGCGCGACGACGTGGGCGAAGAGGCATACAAGGACTTCAAAGTCCTGGACATCGGCGATATCATCGGCGTCAGGGGCGTCGTATTCAAGACCAAGACCGGCGAAATTTCCGTGCACACCAGTGCCCTCACGCTGCTGACCAAGAGCCTGCACCCGCTGCCCGAGAAGTTCCACGGCCTGACCGACACCGACACCCGCTATCGCCAGCGCTATGTCGATCTGATCGTGAACCCGGAGGTCAAGGACACCTTCGTCAAGCGCAGCCTGATCCTGCGGGAGCTGCGGGCCTTCCTGGACGGGAGGGGCTACCTGGAGGTGGACACCCCCATCCTCACCCCCTTTGAGATCGGCGCGGCGGCCAAGCCCTTCTACACCCACCACAACACCCTGGACATGGACATGGTGCTGCGCATCGAGACGGAGCTCTATTTGAAGCGCCTGATCGTGGGCGGCCTGGACCGGGTGTACGAGGTGGGCCGCATCTTCCGCAACGAGGGCATGGACACCAAGCACAACCCCGAATTCACCACCATCGAGCTGTACGAGGCCTACACCGACTTCCACGGCATGATGGACCTGGTGGAGGACATGATGAAGACCGTGACCCAGAAGGTCTGCGGCAGCCTGGTGGTCCCCTATCAGGGCAACGACATCGACATCGGCCACTGGGAGCGCCTGACCATGGTGGAGGCCGTGAAGAAGTACAGCGGCGTGGATTTCAAGGACTGGAAGAGCGACGCGGACGCCATCGCCTGCGCCAAGGCCCATCATGTGGAGCTGCCCGAGATTCCCACCAGGGGCGCGATACTGGCCGAGTTCTTCGACGCCTACGTCGAGGAAAAGCTGATTCAGCCCACCTTCATCTACGACTATCCGGTGGAAATCAGCCCCCTGGCCAAGCGCAAGCCCGACGACCCGATGTTCACCGAGCGCTTTGAATACTTCATCAATGCCACGGAGTTCGGCAACGCCTTCACCGAGCTGAACGACCCGCTGGATCAGCGCGCCCGCTTTGAAAAGCAGGTGGCCGAGCGCAAATCCCTGAACCCCGAAAGCCGCGCCCAGGTGGATTACGACTTCATCAACGCCCTGGAATACGGCATGCCCCCCACCGGCGGCCTGGGCTTCGGCGTGGATCGCCTGGTGATGCTGCTAACCGGCAGCGATTCCATAAGGGACGTGCTGCTGTTCCCCACGATGAAGCCGCTGGACTGAAAAGGCCTGTCTTTTCGGGGCCTCCGGGCTTCGACGGTGTGTCCGCACCAGACATCGCGACATTTTTCCGACAATCGGAAAGCACAGTTTGAACAAAGCGAAGGACACTCGAACGAAACGGGTGTCCTTCGCTTTGTCTTTAATGGAACGCATCGCCGCAAGGCGGCTGATGGTTACTGCTCAGGGTTCCCCTTTCCAATCGGGGGCGGCGGCGTGTACGCCGACCCCGCAGGCATTTTTATGGCGGAAAATCCCATTTTCCAGAAGAAAA
>CACYZW010000079.1 GCA_902778995.1 uncultured Eubacteriales bacterium | reverse complement strand
ACCAGAGCAAGAAAGGGAATCAGTGGCATTTCGGGTACAAGGCCCATATCGGAGTAGATACAGATACGGGACTGATTCATACGTTGGAAACGACGGCGGAGAACATATCGGATGTATCGATGACCTCAAAACTGCTGACAGGCGAAGAGGAAGAGGTCAATGGAGACGCTGGATACCTGGGCGCCAACAAGCGAAAAGACGCAATCACACGAAACAAGTTCGGTAAAAAGATCAAATATCGCATATGCCGTCGTCCGTCAACCCTGAAAAAGCTCAGTCGGAGCGGCCAGTATAAAGCGAGGAAAGCGGAATACAGGAAATCGTCTGTACGTTGCAAGGTAGAACATGTCTTTGGTGTCATCAAGAATCTGTTTCGATGTCGAAAGACACGATACCGAGGTAAAGCGAAGGTAGACTCACAATTGAAGATGGTGTTCGCCTTGGCGAACCTCTTCCTGGCCGATACCCGTTATGGGCTTCAGGCCTGAGTGAGTTTACCTTCGGAGCCCTGTTGAGGGGGAATGATGTCATTCCCTATGCTGATTTAAATTCGTGACTTTGCTTTTGCAGATTGTGCGGTGTTTCCTTAACTATCTGTTGGCATGCATTGCGTCGGGCTTCATGGCATAGCCTGCGGCGCAGACAATGGAATCGCCGGGTCGGGATTGTCGACGGACATGACGCCCGGAACGCCTGCAAATTGAAGGCATCTGCCCTGAACCGCGTAAGGCGTAACGTCCGCTGACAGTAAATTACAACTCGTTTTCAGACAGGTATGCCTTGATCTCCTCGATCAATTGGTCTCCGTCAAAGTTTTTGAATATTTTGATCATGCAGCCGCTGATCATCGGGTTGAGATCCATTCCCAATTCGACAGAGCGCGTGTCCGTCTTGAAGCCGTAGCACCGTTTTCCACTGGCATACGCGAGGCCGAGTTCGACGCACGCCCCCTCGTCGGGTACCCGGCCGTCCAGATTCATAAAGACAATGTCGGTCTTGGCCACTTCTCCGGCATCCAATTCAAATATCATTTTGACGAGCTCATCCTCCGTTTTGCCCTCCAGCAGAGCGGCTTCAATGCCGTCGCGCTGGGGCAAAAACACCTGATAGCCCGCATCTTCAAGCACCTTCGTGACTTTCAAATTGAAATCCTTTTCGGCGTGGTTAAACATTGGACCGGCCAGATAAACTCTCTTGCCGCCATCTGCATCATCTGCCGCAAACGCGCAGCATGACGCGGCCAAAGAAATCAATACCAGAGCAAGACAGAGAATAGTTTTTGCCGTGGCACTCATGGTGCTCTTCATTGTGACTGACCCTTCCCAAATTCATCTTTCAGGCATGCACCTGATTTTTATACAGTATATCACAACTTTGCGCGTCTGCACAGCCCCAAATTAAATAATTATTGAATACATCTAAGAAAAGAACCTTGAAAGCGCAACGATTATATGGTAAGCTATCACTTGATTACGCGGTGTCCCTGTAAACGATATGACTATGACGGCCTGCGAACGCTGCAGGCAAAGGAGCATGAAATGACGCGCGAAAAGACAATCATCAGGACCAGTATCATCGGAATCGTCGCAAATGTGTTTCTCGCCGCCTTCAAGGCGGTCATCGGGCTCATGACGCACTCCATTGCCATTGTGCTGGACGCGGTGAACAATATCTCCGACGCCGGAAGCTCGTTGATTACGATTATCGGAACCAAGCTGGCCGGCAGAGAACCGGACAAGAAGCATCCGTTCGGCTATGGAAGGATAGAATACCTGAGCGCCATGATCATTTCAGTGATCGTGCTGTATGCCGGTATCACGTCCCTCGTGGAGTCCATCAAGCAGATCATCCATCCGGAGACGCCGGAATACAATGCGGTTTCGCTGGTTATTGTCGCTGTCGCCGTTGCGGTCAAGATCGTGCTGGGGCGCTATGTCAAAGGGGTAGGGGAGAAGGTGCATTCGGATTCCCTGATCAATTCCGGCGCAGACGCGACGCTGGACGCCGTCATCTCCGCCTCCACGCTGGTGGCCGCCGGCATCTTCCTGTGCTTCCACATCTCCCTGGAGGCATGGCTTGGCGCGATTATATCCATTGTCATCATCAAGTCCGGCCTTGAAATGCTGGGTGGGACGATATCGCAGATTCTCGGTGAACGCAATGATGTGGAGCTGGCAAAGGCGATCAAGAACACTGTGCTCAGCTTCCCGGATGTGCAGGGAGCCTATGATCTGGTATTGAACAACTACGGCCCGGATACCTGGAACGGCTCCATTCACATTGAAGTGCCCGATACCTATTCAGCCGCCCAGCTGGATCAGCTGATTCGGGAGATTACGATAAAAGTGCTCGCGGAGCATCGCGTGATCCTTACGGCGATCGGGGTGTATTCGGTGAATACGAAGGACGCGGAGGTCATCGAGGCGCATAAGCGGGTCCGGGACATCGTATTCTCTCACGAGCATGTCAGAGAAATGCACGGCTTCTATCTGCTGAAGGACAAGCAGACCATGCGGTTTGATATTGTGGTCAGCTTTGATGCCAGGGACCGCAGGGCGGTGTATCAGAGCGTCGTCGATGATGTCAGGAAGGCCTATCCGGGATATGCGCTGCAGGTCGCGATGGATACGGATTTCGCGGAGGAATGAGGCTTTGATCGGCACAATTTGATTTGGAGCGCCCGTTTGAATGAAACACGCCTCGGCGACAGATCGCCGAGGCGTGTTTCGGTGCGAAGGACGATGCGCAGGCGCCGTCCGTTGTCATTGATTGTCCTACGACTGCACGACTCGATTGTGTGGTGTTTCCTTACAGCTTCAGATCTCCGTCCTTTACCCAACCCAGGCGGCGAACCCCCGCGTGTATCGCCAATGACAGCACGGCGGGAAGCACGAATGATATCAGCACAAGGCCGATCCAATCGAAGGGGGTGATTGCGCTCTTCGTCCCGGCGGCGATGTCGCTTACCCATCCGGTGTAAACGCCGATCTGGCCCACCAGGCCGCAGGTGCCCATTCCCGAGGATACCGGCGCTCCGTTCATCCGAAGGCCAAAGACACAGGTCGCCAGAGGTCCGGTGATGGCGGAAGCCAGCGTCGGGGCAATCCATACCTTCGGATTGCGGACGATGTTTCCCATTTGCAGCATTGAAGTGCCCAATCCCTGGGACAGCAGCCCGCCCCAGCTGTTCTCGCGGAACGAGATTACCGCGAAGCCGATCATCTGTGCGCAGCAGCCTGCCACGGCGGCACCGCCCGCAAGGCCCGTCAGTCCGAGGGCCGCGCAGATCGCTGCCGAGGAGATGGGCAGTGTCAGCGCCATACCCACCAGCACCGATACGACGACGCCCATCAAAAAGGGCTGCAGCTCCGTTGCCCACATGATGCCCCGGCCCAGCCACATGGCCGCCTTGCCCAGCGGCGGCGCGATCAGCCAGGAGAGGAATATGCCAACGGCGATGGTCACCAGCGGCGTGACCAGTATGTCCACGCGCGTTTCCTTTGAAATGGCCTTGCCGCACTCTGCGGCGATTATGGCAATGAACAATACTGCCAGCGGGCCGCCTGCGCCGCCCAGTGCATTGGCCGCAAAGCCCACCGATACCATCGAGAACAGCGCCAGCGGCGGGCAGTGCAACGCATAGCCTATGGCGACGGCCATGGCCGGGCCGCTCATGGCCGTGGCGATGCTGCCGACGGTGTATTCCACCCCGCCGACGGTTGCCACCGGCGTCGTCAGGAATGGGATATGAAACTGCGTGCCTATGGTGTTGATGATCGTGCCGATCAACAGCGAGCAGAATAATCCCTGCGCCATCGCGCCCATCGCGTCGATGCCGTATCGACGAAGGGAAATTTCAATGTCCTTTCGCTTCAAAAAGCGCTTGATATTCTCCAAGTCAGTCACCTCTTGCGTCCGAATCGGGGTATATGTTCGTTGCGGGAGAAATGCTACTATGAATTTTACCATAGTTTGCCCGGTGAGGCAACCGGTTTTTCCCCCTGTATTACGGGAAAATCCGTTGCACACCTGTTGTCTTCGTGTTATAATTCAATACATCAAGGCAGGCTCGCGCTCACGTGCCTTCTGTCCATGCCGGCTCTGGCAGGCTGTGAAAGGCGCGATAAATGCAACAGGAAAGGGAGAACGACAGATATGAAAAAAATCAAATGCCGCCTGGCTGAGCTTATGATCGAAAGGAACGTCACCACCGGGGAATTGGCGACCGCGTCCGGCTTGCCAAAGGCGCGGATCGATGCCTATCGCATGAACAATACGGATGCCGTTTCACTTCGGGAAATGGGGTTGATCGCGTCCGTGCTGAACTGCGCGAATATCTCTGAACTGTTCGAGATCGTGTCCGATGCGGACGCATCCGGCAGACTGGATCGCAAATCGCTTCTCAGCGAAGCGGAATGGGATTCCGCCTGCCCGGCTGCGGCGGATGGAAAGCACATCTGGTGCAGGGAGACGGAAATGTCGGATTCGATTTATCAGGTTTTCACCTGCCAGGCGTGCGGGCAAAAGCTGTCCATGATACTTTAACGCACAATCGAGTCGTGCAGAAACGAGATGGATTTCAGCCATCTGCTGCCTGCAAAACCCTTGATTACCAATCCAGTCGCACAGTCATAAAAAGGTACGGCGTTCAACGGCAAGGAGGACTGGCCATGCGTTTTCTTCACATTGCGGATCTCCATCTCGGCAAGCAGATGAACGATCTGTCACTGCTGCCGGACCAGGAATACATACTGGATCAGATCGCTTCCATCGCAAAGAACGAACAGGCGGACGCCGTGCTGATCGCCGGGGACGTGTACCAGCGCTCCTCGCCCCAGGCGGAGGCCATGGCGCTGTTCGATGCCTTCGTTTCACGGCTGGTGCGCCTGGGCAAGCAGGTGTTCGTCATCAGCGGCAACCACGATTCCGCGCTGCGTGTCTCCTACTTTGCTTCCCTGATCAAATCCTCCGGCGTGTACGTGACGGAGGCCTTTGACGGCACGCTGCAGAGCGTTTCGCTGAAGGATCGCGACGGGGAGATCGTCGTGTGGATGCTGCCATTCCTGCGTCCGTCCCAGGTGAAGCGGAAGCTGCCGGGGGAGAAGATCGTCACCTACCAGGACGCCGTGGCGGCGGTGCTGCGGCAGACGCCCGTCGATCCGAAAAAACGGAATATCCTGCTCTGCCACCAGTTCATCACGGGCTGTGAAACCTCCGATTCCGAGGAGCGGGCCGTGGGCGGACTGGACAATATCGACGCATCCGTGTTCGACGCCTTTGATTACGTGGCCCTGGGGCACATCCACAAGCCCCAGAAGGTGCTTCGGGACACGCTGCGCTATGCCGGTTCACCCCTCAAGTATTCCTTCTCCGAGGCCAATCACAAAAAGAGCGTGGCGGTTGTCGATGTGCTGGAAAAGGGCGATATCGCCGTGCGCACCGAACCGCTGTATCCCCTGCACGACGTGCGGCTGATCGAGGGCATGTTGGATGACCTGATGAACATGCCCTATTCCGAGGATTACCTTTGGGTGACGGTGCATGACGAGCTGCCGCCGCCGGACGCCCGGGTGACGCTGAGCGTCAATTTCCCCAACATGATGAAATTCTCCATCGTCAATTCCAGGACGAAGCAGGACGTCGACGTGCTGGCCACCCAGAGCATGGAGAACAAGACCGTCCCCGAGCTGTTCAGCGATTTTTACCGCTTGCAAAACAATGATCAGGCGCCCGGCAAAGCCCATCAGGATGAGCTGGAAAAGGTGCTGAAAGAATTGGAGGAACGCGCATGAAGCCTTTGAAGCTGGTTCTTTCCGCCTTTGGCCCCTATGCAGGGGAGACGACGGTGGATTTCACCCGGTTCGGGGAAGACGGCATCTTCCTGATCGCCGGGGACACCGGCGCGGGCAAGACCACGATCTTCGACGCCATCAGCTTCGCCCTCTACGGCGAGGCCTCCGGCGGCAAGGAGCGGCGCAGGAGCAAATCCTTCCGATCCGATTATGCCTCTGCTCGCACGGAAACCTTTGTGGAGCTGACCTTCCGGCACAGGGGGGAGACCTGGCGCATCCGCCGCAATCCGGAGTACGAGCGCCCCAAAAAGACCGGCGAGGGTACCACCACCCAGACGGCCAACGCCACGCTGACCTATGTGGACAGCGGAGAGATCATCGAAGGCGTGAATGAAGTCAAGGCCAGGATCGATGAACTCATTGGCCTGACCCAGGATCAGTTTACCCAGACGATGATGATCGCCCAGGGCGATTTTTTGAAGATCCTCAACGCCTCCTCCGAGGACAGGAAGGCGCTGTTCCAGAAGCTCTTCAATACGTCGATCTATGCAAAGCTGCAGTTGAAGCTGAAGGACAGGAACGCCGCCTGCAACAGGGAGCGGGAGGACCTGGATCGCCGCATCGCCATCGCAGCGGGCAAGATCGACCCGGAACCCGATTTCCCGGAACGGGAGAGCATACTGCGCTTCAGGGCGGAAAGCAGGTACGCCGATGATCTGCTGGCGTGCCTGGCGCGTCTGAT
The DNA here is from genome assembly GCA_902778995.1 of uncultured Eubacteriales bacterium. Lineage (GTDB taxonomy): Bacteria > Bacillota > Clostridia > Christensenellales > Aristaeellaceae > UBA2862. The sequence continues at coordinate 5,455 of CACYZW010000079.1, read as the reverse complement.
CGAAGCTGAACGGGCCGTTCTCAACCGGGCGCAGCAGGATAAAAAAGCGGCGGGGGTACAGGCGGGCAGTCTCATCGCCGCCATCGAACAAGCAAAGGCAGTCAATTCGGATTTTGCCGCGCTGGAAGCGGCGGAATCCAAATCGGCGGTGCTCATGGACCGGCAGAGCGCCATGGACGACCTTGCGGACAGGCTGAACATGGCGCGCAAGGCCCAGGGACTGGCGGCGGACGAAGCGCTGGTGCGCAAGCATACCGCCGACGTTCAGAAGCAGCGGAAGGAACTGGACGAGGCGACCCGGGACTTGGCCTCTGCAGAGGGCGCCCTGCCCCAGGCAGAGGACAGGATGAAAGAGGCGAAAACCCACGAATCGGAAGCGACAGAGATGATGGCCTCCGCGCAAAAGCTGTCCGGCTGCATCCCGGTGTTGAAGCATTTGGAAAATCAGCGAAAGAAACTGGAACAACAAGAGAAACAGGTGGCAAGGCTGCTGGAGAACAGCCAGCAGGCTGATCGCGCCTATTTTGCGTCGAAGGAAGGCTATTATCGCAGTCAGGCGGGGCTGCTGGCAATGAAATTGGAGGACGGCAAGCCCTGTCCGGTGTGCGGTTCATTGTCCCATCCCCGGCTCGCCCAGCTGACCGAAGAGACGGTTACCAAGGAACAGATGGAGGCGGCGGAAAGGCACCATCGGGTAGCCGCAGACGCGCTGCATGAAGCCGACAATGTGCGGACGTCCCTTCAAGCCGACGTGGATGGATACAATGCCCGCCTGCGCGAGATGAATATCGCGGAAGACGAAAAGGAACAGCATTTGAAACAGCGGATTGGCGATCTGGAATCCCGGGCCAAGGAGTTGCGTAGCGAGATTGAAGAGAGCGCAAAGGCATATACAGATCTTTCGATTCAGATGGAAAAGAGCCGAACCTCCGTGGAGGATGGAAAGAAGCGCCTCTCTTCGCTGCTGGAAGAGGCAAAACAGCTGCAAGAGCGCTTCCGGGCGAAGCTGGCCGCCGCCGGGTTCGAGGACGAGGGGGCTTACCGGCTGGCCAAGCTGCCCGAAGCGGACATCAATGAACTCGACAGGCAGTTGAAGCGGTACGGCGAGCAGAAGGCGTCGCTGACCGATCAGATTGCCGGCCTTCGGGGGAAGCTGGCCGGGAAGGAGAAGATCGATCTGTCCGGCCTGGAGCAACAGAAGGCCGAATGGGCGGCGAAGCAAACAGCCGCCGAGAAGACAGAGGCCGAGTTCACGAAAAGGCTGACGCTGCATGAGGACGCCCAGAAGGCAATCCGGGATGCCCTCAGGAAGAAAAAGCGCAGGGAAGACCACTGGGCAGTGGTTCGGGATCTGTACCTCTGTTGTTCAGGTCAGACGGGCGGCAACCTGCGGGCGAAGCTGACCTTTGAAGCCTATGTGCAACAGTATTATTTCAAGCAGGTGGTGGCTGCGGCCAACAAGCGCCTGACCGTGCTGACCGACGGTCTGTTCACCCTGCGCTGCAAGGAGGAGGCCCGGGATCGCGTGCGCCAGAGCGGCCTGGATCTGGACGTGCTGGACCGGGGCACCGGCCAGTGGCGGGACGTGAGTACCCTGTCCGGCGGCGAGTCCTTCCTGGCAAGCCTGGCCTTGGCCCTGGGGCTTTCGGACGTCGTGCAGGCCCAAAGCGGCGCGATCCGCATGGACGCCATGTTCATCGACGAGGGCTTCGGCACCCTGGACGAAAACGCCCTGCGCAATTCCCTGCGAGTGCTCGCCGACCTGGCCGACGGCAAGCGCCTTATCGGCATCATCTCCCACGTCCACGACCTGGAGGAGCGCATCGAGAAGCAGATCGTCGTGTCCAAGACGCTGAAGGGGTCCAGAATCGATGTCTTGGTATAAGACAATACCGTGCCAGATTCAATACAAAACCAGCTCTGTGAAGGAGAAGGCCGGTATCGGATAGGTGTTCGGCCCGTCTGCGTTCACGGGGGCGTATTCGCAGCTGACCGCGATGTTGCCGGAGGATCGCATGGTCTCCTGCGTCCGCCCGCCCGGGGCCGTCATCCGCCTGAGGCGCGAGGTTTTGAAGCTGTGCTTCAGGGCCGAGAAATCCAGGGAAACGCGGGTGCCCTGGTCGCATTTGTTGACGAGATAGACGATCAGCCGGGTCTCGTCCGCATTCCAAGCCGCCTGAATCTCCACGCTCTTCAAGCTGTCCGCGACGTAATCCTCGATTTCGAGCACCCAGGCGGCCTCGCTGCGGGCCATCTGTTCGTAGATGAGCCCGCAAATGGGCAGCATCACCCGTTCCTTAGCCACCTCGACGCAGGACTGGCCGGAGGTGTTGCAAAGATTGTTGAAGCACATGAAGCGAACGATGTCCCCGTAGCGGTGATAGTTCAACAGATTGCCCACCAACGTCAGCCCATAGATCCAGGTGCGGCGCGCCTCTCGTATGGTTATGCCGTTTTTTTCATAGAATTCCGCCGTGTAGGGCGCGAGGGTGTTGGGCCGGTTCTGGAGCGCTTCGGTGTCGCAATAGTAGATTTTGTGCTCGTGCGCGGCGTTCCACCTGCGCACGATGTCCACCTTATAGGCGATGTTGTCCGGCGCGCAGACGCGATCCGCCAGGAAATCGACGTCGTTGCCGCAGATTTCCAGCATGGCTTCGACCTGGAGCCTGAAATCGTGGTAGCTGCAAAGCCCGATTTGTATGGTCGGGTCCACGGATTTCATGGCCCTGGAATACCGGACGACCGTCCTGGCGTAGTCGTCCCTGGGGAACCACCGGAAGGTCTCGTTGTCCATCTCCCAATAGCGGACGTTGTAGGGCTCCGGATGGCCGTTCCGGGCCCGCAGGGCGCCCATGGGCGTGGAGACGTCGCCGTTGCAGTATTCCACCCACTGGCGGGCGCACTCGATACCCGCGTCGATGTCCGTGATGTGGGGCAGATCGGCCCCGTGGGCGTCGAGGTTGGGGTTGTCCAGGACGTGCTCTGAATTCAGGTAATAGCGCTTGCCCGGGTGGAAGAAGTTCACCACCAGCATGGCCTGGCAGCCCACCACCTCGCACAGCTGAAGGAATTCATCCGTGCCCACGTCGTTGTAGTTCACGTCGCCCCAGAAATACGAATTTTCCGGCTTGCGCTGATTGCGGGGGCCGATGGCGTCCCGCCAGTCGTGGAGCGAGGCGAAGCAGCCGCCCGGAAAGCGCAGTACCGAGGGCTTGACCCGCCTGATGGCGTCGATCGCGTCCTGCCGCCAGCCGTGAACGGTGTCCGTCGGCATCAGCGAGAAGGCGTCTGCCAGTACCCTGCCGGGCGTGATGAACAGCGCGAAGGTGGCCCAGCCGGTGAAGCCGGCGTTGTCAAACACCGCTTCATAATAGCCGCCCACCTCTGCGATCTCGCCCAGTGGCAGCACGGCGATGGGCTCATCGGCAAAGGTATCCTCCGCCGTGGCGTAAAAGCGGATTTCCGCCCGCACCGGCCCGCCGCCCACGTTCCTGAGCCATCCGCTGAAGCGGTACGAGCGCCCCGCGGTCAGGTACTTGCCATTTTGGGCGACGCCGCAGGCGCGCCACGCCTCGAAATTGTGGATGGACAGGCAGCTTTTGCCGTGTACGCCGCAGCCCTCCACGCGCTCCACCGTCAGCGCGTAGAAGGGCGCTTTTTCGGTGATGAAGCTGCAATCCGGGGTGATGCTCTCCGGCCGATCCAGCGCGGGGCAGGCGAACCAGCGGGGATGCATATAGCCCGAGTGGTACCATTCCTGTCCAGACCAATCGTTGCCCACCACGTTCCAGCCGCCGAACCAGTCGTAGGTGGCCGGGGTGATGGGGCAGGCCTTTTCGAAGCTGCGGTTGAAGAGCATTTCCGACCACATGGCCTCCACCTGGTATCCGAAGCCCACCTCGATGAAGTTGCCGCAGAGCATGGGACTCACGGGCGTCTCGTTTTGCCTTCGGGGCGTCACCCGAAAGACCTTTTCACCATTTTGAAACTCTGCGACATTGGTCAGTGCCAAGCCAATCCCTCCCGTATTCGTCTGCCGGTGTGAACCGCCCCTTTCCCGTGCGCGCGAAGCGCTGCTGGGAAGGGGCGCGTCTCCTATGCGTCCAGCCTTGCGCTCGCGTCCTTCAGCAATTCTATGATGGGCAGGTGCTGGGGACAGACGCCCTCGCACTGGCCGCAGGCCACGCAATCGCCAGCGCGACCGCTGCCCTGCCCGACGAGGCTGCGGTAGAAGGCCTTCGGGCGGAATTCGTCGCCGTAGAGCTTCATGGTGTTCACGGCGCGGAATACGTCGGGAATGGCGATGTTCATCGGGCAGCCGTCGGTGCAGTAGCGGCAGCCAGTGCAGCCGATCTGCTCCGCGCCCATGATGGTTTTGCGCGCGTCCTCCACAATCGCCTTTTCCTCCTCGCTCAACGGCTCGAAACGGGTGAAGGTGCGCAGGTTGTCCGCCACCTGCTCCGGGGTGCTCATGCCGGAGAGCACGGTCACAACGCCGGGCAGGGATGCCGCGAATCGCAGCGCCCAGGAGGCGAGGGACCTGTCTGGATGAACGGCCTTGAACTTCACCTCAAGCTCGGGCGTCAGCTTCGCCAGCGTTCCGCCCTTGACCGGCTCCATCACGATGATGGGCACGTTCCGGCGGTGCAGGATTTCATACAGCCTGCCGGATTGCACCACGGGGTTTTCCCAGTCGGCGTAGTTCAGCTGAATCTGCACGAACTCCACCTCGGGATGGGCGTTCAGCAGCGCCTCCAGGTATTCGGGGCTGCCGTGAAAGGAGAAGCCGAAGTGACGGATTTTGCCTGCGGCCTTCTTTTCCAGGGCCCATTCAAAGCAGTTCAGCCGTTCGTAGGTTTCCCCGTTTGAGCCGTCCTCGACGGAGTGCAGCAGGTAGAAATCGAAGTATTCCAGCCCTGTGCGCTCCAGCTGTTCGTTGAATATGCGATCCCTGTCCGCTTCCGCCTTCATGCACCAGGCGGGCAGCTTGGTGGCCACGGTGAAGCTGCTCCGGGGGTGGCGCTTGACCAGCGCCGCCTTGACGATCTTTTCGGAATTGCCCCCGTGGTAAACGTAGGCGGTGTCAAAGTAATTCAGCCCGGTCTCCAGATAGGCGTCGACCATCCGGCAAACCTGGTCGAGGTCGATCGTGCCGTCCTGCTCGGGCAGGCGCATCAGCCCGAAGCCCAGCTTCGGCATGGCGTTCAAATCAATGCTCATCCGTATCGCTCCTTTTTATATGATAATGTGCCGACATAATATACGGTATCTGTATGTTATTATAATCCTTGAAGTTGACTTTAAGTCAATAGTATACGGGAAAAATATAAAAGAAAAGGTTTTCAGTGAGTTAGAATGTGTTTCTAAATGGAAGGAGATGCAGTTTCGGATGGATTTGACTGCATTTCAAGGCGCTTTTCCGCAGCTTTAGTGGACCCTAAGGCAAGGAAAAGCA
>CACYZW010000078.1 GCA_902778995.1 uncultured Eubacteriales bacterium | reverse complement strand
GCGTGTCATTGATGACGCCGCAGAGGATGTCCAGATTCGATTCATCGATGAAGATGGGAAGTCTGGTGGTCGGAAGGACTCCGTCGCCTTTCAGGTAGCAGCCGTCGGACAGGAGTGAGATGAAATGGGGAGTAGAAAATTTTGGATTGACCGTCAGCGCGTCTGCAAAGAAGCTGCGGTCAAGTCGGACGGACATTTTCATATCGGTGAAGTTCATCACATAGTCCGTATCCCAGATGACGCCATCATCCTCCACCTTTTGATAGCGGACTGCGATGGTGTTGCCGTTCCGGTACTCCTGGATGTCGAGCCACATTTTGTCGTCCCCGTAGCGGACGTTACGCTCGCCATGCCAGTCAATCCCGTGGATGACATTCTCTTTATGAGGGCTGCCTTGGTTCCAGTCTATGACCAGCTTGATGAAGGCGTCCTTTGTGAGAGAATCATTGATATCTAAAACTGTGGAAAATAACAGCATTTACATTCTTCCTTTGTCTCTGTTTGTCGTAGATCGGGTTTGGCATGGTTCGACTCCTATTTTCAGGTACCGACAATTTTCCATGTTCATTATACCCGCAAACCCTTGTGTTTTCAAGACTGTAGCTGTGAACAAAAAAGGGCGCCCAGAGGGATTCCCCGCCGGGCGCCGTGTTTTTTGCGGCTGTCAGCATACCGTTACTTCGATGCCGCCCACGAAGGTGAAGGTAGCCTTGCCTTTCTCGTAGACAGTCATTGCAGCAGCGCGTCCAGAATGTTTGGCGTTCCGGTCGAGAAACACGGCGTGAACAGCCACCTCCGGCAGAAGGGCAAAATCGCCGAACTTGCCCTCGGCTACGGCGGCTCAGTCGGCGCACTGAAGGCGATGGGCGCTATCGAGATGGGCTTGAGCGAGGAGGAGCTTCAGCCGCTGGTCACATCCTGGCGGGAAGCGAACCCCCATGTGACCCGTTTCTGGTGGGACGTCGATGCCGCCGTGAAGAAAGCGGTCATGTACAAGACCTCGGTCGAGTCCCACGGCTTCCGTTTCTACTACCAGAGCGGGATGCTGTTCATCGACCTGCCCTCTGGCAGACGGCTTGCCTACGTCAAGCCCAAGATTGGCGTGAACCGCTTTGGCTCCGAGAGCGTGACCTACGAAGGCATCAACCTGGGGAAGTGGACTCGGCTGGAAACCTACGGGCCGAAGATCACGGAGAACCTCGTGCAGGCGGTGTCCAGGGACATCCTGGCTTACGCCATGAAGACCCTCCGGCACTGCTTCATCGTGGGCAGCGTCCATGACGAGCTTATCATCGAGTGCAGCCCCGGAGTATCCCTGCAGGCGGTCTGCGATCAGATGGGCAGGACGCCGCCGTGGATTCCGGGCTTGCTGCTCCGGGCAGATGGGTACGAGTGCCAGTTTTATAAAAAAGAGTGAGTGTTGTGGATGGATGATATGCCTTCACAGAAAAGAATACCCTGGTATAACGAAATATCATTAAATATAATTAAAAGCGTTGCTTTCCCAAGACGCTTGTAGTATGATAATGATGTTGAGCAGGCGTATTCTCATTTCTTGCGGGGTGATAAATGATGATGGAACGTATCGAAGATAATTACATCGGCTTAGATGAAGCCGCTGAATACCTTGGTATCAAAGCAGTTACTCTACGAAAGTGGTTGAAAAACAAAGAGGATCTCCCGGCCCATCAAATAGGTAAACTGTGGAAATTCAAAAGATCTGAACTGGATGAATGGGTGAACAGCGGAAAATCAGCGCACATTCAACAGAATTGACACATCCATTAAATAGAAGAGGCGGTAGGCAAGATGAATAACCATTATGCAATCTCACTTTTTTCTGGCGCAGGAGGATTAGACCTTGGCATCGAGGCTGCTGGGTTCACAACGAAACTGTGCACTGATATTGACACGGTTAGTTGTAAAACATTGGAAAAGAACCAGAAATCCAATCCAAAGGGACTGCTGAAAGATGCAAAGATAGTTCAGGGAGATATAAAGCAGTACTCTACCGAGAGCATCCTGAAAGATGCGGGGCTTCAGAAAAATGAGGTGGATCTTGTATATGGTGGGCCACCGTGTCAGGCCTTCTCAGTATTTGGCAAGAGACTTGGCCTTGAGGATACAAGGGGAACCCTCGTTTACGACTATATTCGCGTTGTCAGAGAAATCCAGCCTAAGAGTTTTATCTTCGAGAATGTAAAAGGTCTCCTTTCTATGAACGATGGAAGTCTGATTGAGGCAATAATAGACGGTCTGTCTAAAGACGAGGAAGGAAACCAGATTTACAATATTTCATACGGGTTGTTTAATACCGCAGAATATGGAATACCGCAATATCGTTTCCGCGTTATTATCTATGGCATAAGGAAAGACATTGGAGAGTCTATTCCGTTGCCTCTTGTAACGCACTATTCTGATCCGGCAGAACCGAAAGCAGGCCTCCTCCCCCCGACCACTGTTGCAGATGCGTTTCGCGGTCTGCCATTGGAAACGACGGACCTGATTCCTAATCATATTGGAAGAAAGCATGGTGAAGCGGTTATAGAGCGATATCGTAATATGGCCTTCGGAGAGCGGGACTCAAAAACGAGAATAAACAAGCTTGATCCGAATAAGCCAAGTTTTACAATCGTTGTTGGTTCTGACAAAGGCGGAGGTAAAGGGCATATTCACCCCACTGTTCCCAGGGAAGTAACACCCAGAGAATCTGCCCGAATTCAGACGTTTCCTGATTATTGGGCGTTTGAAGGAACCAGTAGACATCCTATAAGGCAAGTGGGAAATGCCGTGCCACCTGTGTTTGCAGGAATAATCGCATCAAATCTTTTGCGGTACGGTTTTCATGAAGAGGATGCACCAAATTATAGTGAACTGATTGAGCGGTTAGGACTGGACTATCTGAAGAAGTGAACGGAGAATGACAATGAGCTTACCCAATGAACCGATTATAAAGAAGTTCTTCACCAATAAGGTAGAAAGTTCGAGAGATAATTGGTATGAATACTTGATTCATATTGCAAGAACTTTTTACAGCATAGATGGGCAGGAGTATAAGCGAGACACAGTCGTAAATAAATTCTCGGAACTCAGTACTCGCTCTGCAAATTCGGACAGAGACGCTTCTAATTTCAGAGATGAATTTGGAGCTTATGGTAGCTTTTTGGGTATTTACCGTCTGGAAAAAGATGGTGACCGTTGGTTTATCAGAGTATCTCAATCCGCTAAAGATTTTCTCTGTAGGGATAACTCTAACGCCGCTGCGTTCTTAAGGGCTCAGTTGGCACTGTTTCAATACCCTAATGGAATGGGCGCAGTTATTTCTGATTCGGGATCTGTTTCAGTGCAGGGGAATGTAAAAACCGATACTTTAAGAGAACTTAATAATGACATCAGATTGAATCCACTGCGCCTTATTTGTAGGACGGTAGAAGCTCTTGTTGAAATAAAAAAACTCTCTCTCAGCACTATTGCGCTGTCCTATCCTACGTTGCTCTGTATGTTCAACGATGATCGTCTGAATCAAGAATACAACCCTGCGCTAAAAATGATAGCGGCAGTTTACGATGAATATACTGCTCCTGATTTTTCGCTTCCTCAATCCTACTCAGACGTTTTGACGAATTTCAAACGCAACTTTCATATTGTCGAAAAGACAGGCCTTTTCGTTCGGGATTCTCGCTTTGGCTTGATGGTATCTCAATCTAATTATAGTGTTGTTTATGAATGCATAAAGGCCATAGGGAATATAGACGTTCATTTCGATGCATTTGACCATTTATATGGTGCTGTTGTCGAGGATGATGTTCGGGATATTATAGCTCAAAACAGCTGGGGTAAATACTATGATGCCGGAAATCTGCCAGCGGAAGTTTTGGCAGCATTGGGTTCAGAAATGCACGAGGCTCCGATTCAAGGAAGCTATGAAGAGGACTTGGAGCAGGAGGAAGACATATATAAAAAAGCTGCCGAAATGCTGCAAGAGTATGTTCTTGAAGCAGGATTTGAAATTCCTACCTCTTCTGGCGAGGTTGAAGCCGCTATGGAAGAATTCAAAGCGGCATATTCACCAGAAAAACTGGAAGCGCTCGATGATGATTCTCTCCTTTCCGCGCTTTTCTATTCTTTAGGAGATAACACAAAGGCTTTGTGCTGCTATATAGAGATGAATAAGGCCTGCCGCTCATATTTTGGCAGCATAGCGGGGGGATCAGCATATAAGTTCGGGCTATTTCAGAAGAAGGAAACCGGCTTGTGGACAACTGGAAGTCCACAAAAGCCGCAGGAACTTTCGGAAGATGAAGCGTTGGAACTTGGTAAGACCATTAGGGATGCCCTTGTAAACGGGGCTCGCATCATTCAAAACGCTACATTATCAACCATTGACGACTATGAAAAACTGGACACCAAGATTCACGATGCTTTAGGAGATCAGTTCTATAATCTTGGATGGGTTCATAAATACTTTTCCATAATTTGTAATGACAAACTCAGCTGCTTCCACTCAACGGATTGGCAGTTGCATGTTTTACGCGCTTTAAAAATCAAGCCGAGTGATAGGTATTACGCGAGAAGCGGTCAGATTTCGTTGGTGCAAAATCATGGAGGATGGTATTATAGGCAACTGTTTGATATTTTCTATGAGAGATATGGTGAACCTCGGCAATTTGTAAGATTGGGAACATCAGATAGCAACAGGAATTATGCCGCAGAATGGGCGAAAAGAGGAACTGCCTGTATTGGATGGTCAGAACTCGGCGACCTTACCGAATATGTCAAAGGAGAAAGCATTGATCGTAAGGAAGTCCAGGATAAACTTGTAGAACTGTACTATCCCGGGGATGAGAGAACAGCTTCTCGAAAAGCTGGCGAAGTAGTAAGGTTTTTTAGGTGTGATAAGAATACTGTTCTGGTTCTTATGGATGGAGAGCGGCTTGTCGCTTTGGCCGATAGCGTTGGCGATTATTACTATGACGCATCTTCTCCAATGGCTCATCAGAGGCCGGCCACTTGGAAATTTGTTTTTGGTTCTGATGAAAAATTGCCTGAAAAATCAGAAGGAAAACTGACATCATGCTACCAGTTAACAAATGGTGACAACCTCCTTTTCCTTTATGAAAGATACTACTATTCCGAGAATACGGGTAACAACCTGGAGGAGAATATGGATACGACGGATGATATCGATCTGCAGCCCAAGCCAATAAAATACTACACCGGCTTACAGTCTGATTTTGAAAGAAACCGTATCCTCTTTGGCGCACCGGGTACTGGTAAGAGCTACACTTTAAGCCAGGAATCAAAGGAACTCTTAGGTCTTGATAATGAGGATGACTATGAGCGTGTCACCTTCCACCCGGATTACTCATACGCAAATTTTGTTGGTACATACAAACCTGTGCCGTGCAAGGATCATAATGGGAATGATGCAATTACGTATGAGTATGTTCCCGGCCCCTTCATGCGTATGTATGTAAAGGCTTTGAAAAACAGCCAGGGGGAAGAAATACGGCCATTTCTTCTTATTATCGAAGAAATCAACCGTGCGAATGTTGCAGCGGTATTCGGAGATATTTTTCAATTGCTTGATCGGGATGATAACGGAGTCAGCGAATATCCTATTCAGGCAACAGAGGATATGAAGAAATATCTGGTAAAAGAACTGGGCGGAAACCCTGAGAATTATTCGAAGATTCGTATTCCTGACAATATGTTTATATGGGCTACCATGAATAGCGCGGATCAAGGCGTATTTCCGATGGATACAGCCTTTAAACGGAGGTGGGATTTTACTTACCTTGGTATTGATGATAGCGATACAGAAATACGAGGCAAGTATGTCCTCCTCGCGGGTGATGAATCTCAGAAAGTGGAATGGAATAAACTGCGCAAAGCTATAAACCACTTTCTTGCGAAGGAAAAAATCAATGAAGACAAGCAACTGGGGCCGTATTTTATCTCCAGAGCAATCGTTGTTCCTCAGTTAGGGGATGAGATTAATCGTTCTAAGTTCATTCGTACTTTCAAAAACAAGGTAATCATGTACCTGTTTGAAGATGCTGCTAAACAAAAACGTGCAAAACTGTTTGAAGGATGCGCTGAAAGCAATGCTCGGTACTCCGAGATATGTCGTGAGTTTGATGCCAAGGGAATAGAGATTTTTAATCACGACATTCAGGTTGAAACAGAGGCCGAAATCAACCTTCAGGCGGTGACAGGGAAAGCTGAATAAGGGAGTCGCTTCTTATGATTTCCAGATTTTTGAGAGAGCAAAAAAGATATACACAAAACGAATTGTGCCATATTCTTGAGTGCCCTGGTGAACGCGTAGTACCACTTATTCGGAAGCTGAAAGAATATGGCGTTTTGAAAGCAGTAAGGGCATCTGAAATACAGCGTAGTATGTCTGATCTCTTGGATGAGGATATTGAGGTGGCAGATGTAGAAGCAGATGAGGATGAGTACCTCTATGTTTTTACTTTTGTGGGTGTTATCGTTATTGCAGGACGTGTACTAAAATGTTATCCTAAATATTTATTAAGCGCCAATGCGCCGAAAGATGAACTGCATCAGATCATAAAGGTGCTGGAGAAGTACAACGCTAAAGAGCAGATTATCAGAATGTTCAATGACAGCAGCGAGAGCAGTTCTTTTAATCTCCTTGCAGTGATGCTTTTCTTGTTACAGGATTATTATGAAAACGGTGTTTATAGCAATACAGAAGATATTGTTGAAAGCAATGGTTCCGGTGAAATCCTGTGGGATAAAACGATAAATGAGACGTTTACGCTGCTTTCAGCAAATAGGCCGTACTATACTGACCTTCAGACAAAGAAGCGGGTTACTGATGACTTTGATTATTTTAAGCGACTGCATGAATGCATCCTCACCAAGGCATCAAAGGAAATGAGAGACGCAGAACTCCTGGATTTGTTTGAAATCACGGATGTAGATCTGTCCGATGAAAAACTGGAGGATTTTGGTGATAAAGACTACATTTTATACCAGATTGATCGGGAGTTGAATACTCAGTTTAATACTCGTAAGCAAATGGTGTTAAAGACCATATATGCCTACATAGACAATAGCGGAAGCTTATATGATACAGATTGCTTATCGTTGTTTGGAACAAATAGCTTTAACCTCGTCTGGGAAGGTGTTTGCGCCGATATTATGGACAATCAATTAGGTATTCCACTTGGCGCACTTCATCTGCCGATCCCTCTAAAACCAGAATATGATAAAAGGGTAAAGCTGATTGATTTAATAGAGAAGCCTCTATGGACTGCAACGGGAAAGGAAGCGAAGGATACTCTTATTCCTGATTTGATCTCAATCAAAGGTGATCGATTCATCATATTTGATGCCAAGTATTATAATGCACGACTGGAATATGGATCGGCACCGCAAGGTCAACCGGGTATAGAATCAGTAACTAAGCAATATTTATACCAACTGGCCTATCAACGTTTCATAGTAGATCATTGTTTTCTGAATGTTGAAAACTGTTTCTTAATGCCTACAGAAGGAACAGCTATTATCGACAAAGGAAAGGTTTCTATGAATATGCTCTCTGGCTTGGGCTTGCGGGACATTAAAGTTCGTTTGCTTCCTGCCGAAATTGCTTATGAATACTATCTATCTGGTCGAAAGATGGATATCGATGCTCTAAAACTGTATTAATGATTACCATGAGGAAGGCGGCAGATCATGGCCGACACCATTACACCAGAAAGGCGTAGTTGGAATATGTCTCGCATTCGCGCGACGGATACTTCCACAGAGATTAAGGTCAGGAAATACTTGTTTTCACGGGGTTTCCGTTATAGGAAAAATGTGAAAACGCTCCCTGGAAAACCCGACATCGTTCTTCCAAAATACAAAACAGTTGTTTTTGTTCATGGGTGTTTTTGGCATCGTCATGAGGGATGCAAGAAAGCAACCATACCAAAATCAAGGCAAGATTACTGGATTCCGAAATTTGAGAGGAACGTTGAAAACGATCGTAAACACACACAAGAACTACAAGCCAATGGGTGGAGGGTTATTGTTATCTGGGAATGCGAGGTCTTAAGAGACTTCCAAGGTGTTATGGACCGAACAATATCATTAATACTCAATTAAACAAAAAGCCCCGGCAACGGACTCCACATCATCCGCAGCCGGGGCATACTGTTCTATTCTCTGGGCGAGGTCAAGGCGCCAAGACCTGCTCCCGCAATGCTATGCCGTTCACTGCGCCGTACACATACGCCTTGGACGCGAACTCGGCGTGAGCATCATTCATCATATTCATCAGCAGATTGAAGTCCTTCTGCTGAGCCTCTGTAAGGCCATTACGAAACTCGACAATAGTCATGAGCGTAAACTCCTTTGTTTATAGTGATTCTACCGAAATGTATCTACGAAGTATTATATTTATAATATTATCACTATCGGAGTTTTCACCGGTCCCACGGTCCTGGGTACGGAGCAGCCGGGCTGCCCGGTACACATGAACGTGCTCCAGGAAGGTCACGGTGAGAAGTTTGACCCGAATAAGGACTACAGTCGCCAGCCGGACGGTGCTGCGCGGGTCAAAGGTGATAGCTTGTCTGATCCGGCTCCTAAAATTATAATATGCGTGGAGTACCCAATGTGCCAGCGAGTGCGCGAGGCTATACATGACCCGTCCGAAGTTGTCGACGGCCTCCTCTACCATCGCGTCTATTTCTTCAAGTACGGGTTCAACGGCGGCGAACGCTTTCCGTATGGCTTCGCTGATCTTTTCTATATTAAATTCTATTATCCTCCCATCTCGTTTTACCACGCTGTACATAGGTCTTCCCACCCCCTTTCATATCAGGTTGGTTTTATATATACTGAACACCAGTTTTTCTTACCATTAGCACTGGCGAGTATATCACATCAATTCGGAAAAATCAATATATTGTGCTTATAATTTCTATAAAACACAATATATTGTGTTTTTCGCCTTTAGAGACAGAAAGGACTTATGGCGAGCCGGTCTTGTTGCCAAGGGACTCACCATAAGTCCTTCGGTGTTTATGCGGCCAGGAGATGGAACAGCTGTAAAAGCTGTATCTCAAACGGCTGGTATTCGCGGGGCCCGTGGTAGAGCCAGGTCTGGAAGTATTCGAAGGCGTACCCGGAGAACTCGCCGGAAGCCTCAAATTTCTCGTACACGTCCTGGGGACACGAGCATTTTGTTGCGTGCAGCAGCGGTGGCGGACACATGGCGTATTTGGCGAAGAAGTTCGCCTCGTCTTCCTCTTGCTGTTCGTTGCCAGGAGGGTTGTCGTGATGCCCAAGGTAGCAATGACCGATTTCGTGAAAAATCGTCCAGCGGATGTTCCTGATGCCGTGACCTATGTCGTTGTAATAGATCACATAGCGGTTCATCCCGGTGATGGGGTCCTGTTCGACCGTGGAGTAGCCTTCGTCGCTCTTATCCATCGCCTGAAGGTAATCGTCCCAATCCAGGGAGGAGTACGGGCGCAGGACGTAATGCAGCCTTCTGGCTATCTCGAAACAGTCGATGGGGGTGGAGTCGGTGTCGGTCTCCTCAAACATGAAGAGGATTTCCTTCTTGATTTCGTCGTAACGGGCATCGCTGAATTTACCTCGTCGAGCCATTAGCAGAATCCTTTCTGGAGTCAGTTGGTTTCAAAGAGAGCGTTGACCAGATCGGCCTTTTGCTTACTGCTCCAGTTCTTGGCATTCCGTGCTATCGCGCGTTGGGTTCGGTAGTACACCAGTTCGGAATCCTCATCGGCTTCCTGACCGAGTAGGTAATCCGTAGTGGTGTGCAGCGCAAGCGCGATGTTGGCGATGATGGGTCCCTTTGGAACTCTGTCGCCCTTGATATACCGGGACATGGAGACTTCAGTAACGCCGACCGCATCGGCCAGCTCCCTTTGGGTCATTCCGTTCTTGTCGAGCAGTTCAGAGATCCTTCCTCCTAATGTTTCATTCATGGTTTGCTCCTCGTTTCTAATTAAGATTTGCATATGCTCTGCATGGCTCTTTTTGGTTCCAGCATTTCGGCATTTTGCAGTATATGGCTTACTTGATTCTTTTATAAGGGTTCTTTGTCTCAATGTGCATCCCGGCTTACGGCGTCCACCGCCTGCGTCGACATCTGTTGAACGACCGCCCCTTCTGGTGTTCGTATTTCAGCGCCAACTGACTTGCTCTATAGCTCACCACTCTGCCCTGTGCTGTAGCACGCAAATTTCTCTGCTTGGGGGTTGTAGTAATTGTTAAATTGTAAGAGTCGAAGGATCTCTGTCCGACTAACCGAAAGTATAGCAGAACTTTCCGTTCGTGTCAATAGCTTTTCATAAAACGCCACAAAAATAAAACATCTGGTTAGTTCATGGAAAGTTTACATCTGAAAAGCTGTAGCGAACTATTGACAAACTTACCGTTCGTGATGTAGAATAAGAGGAAACTTAAACGATTGGAGGTGAGGCGGCATGAATGTGAGGCTCCTCAAGGCCAAGCGGGTCGAAGCCGGACTCCGGCAGGTAGACCTGGCGGCAAAGCTGGGTATCACCGAGAAGGCGATGAACCACAAAGAGTGTAACCCGGTCAACAAGTTCAAAGCGGATGAAATGCTCACCCTCTCGCGGGTGCTGCATCTCACCCTGTCGGAGTTTGACTCTATTTTTTTTGACGGCAACTTACCGTTTGTATAAGGAAATAGAGAAAAACTTAACCGCATAAGGAGGTGAGGCTTTATCGAGGAGGTACACAACTCAGCCGGGAAGCGCGTGTGTGACATCAGCGCCGACCGCAGAACCGTGGTGATTGAGAGGAAAGGCTGCGTCACTCGCATCACCGCAAATCCCGACGGCACTTTGAACGTCGAGAACCTTCCCAGCGCAGCATAACTACATACTGAGCAGGAATCCGCCAGAACGCTCGACGGCAGTGCGGAACTCACAAATCCCCCAACAGGGATAGTGGGTTCGTGCTGCCGTCCTTTTTTGCCCTCTGGCGGATGGATGTCGGCTCTGGCGGATTTCGCAAAGCGAAATGCAAAGGAGACGACAAGCTATGTCAAAGAAGTTTTTTAAGAACATCCGTATCAACCCCATCACCGGCGAACCCGATTATTTCTTCCCGATGGAGGTCATGGACCCCGCTGACAAGGAGTACGCCCGGCTGAACGGCCTGGAGGTCGGTCAGGCCATGCTCGGCTGCCGCACCTTCGAGGCCATCATGATTCCCTGCAAGAACAAGACCTCTGACGCCCAGGGACGCGATATTTACCTGGACACTCCGTCCGAAGAACAGCAGCGCATCTACAAGGCCTACACCCAGGACGAACTGGACCGGCAGGAGGAAGAGCGGATGGATGGCCGTTGCCTGCTTACCAGAGCCAGCGGCAAAGGCGTGAAGCGTTGCCCGCGCCGCGTTCCCAATCCCGACTACATCCCCGGCGGCGATCAGCCGAAGACCCTCGCCAACAGATGTGAAGGCTGCCCTTACGAACGGTTCAAACAGGCGCATACCACCGTTGAGCTTTCCTGCTTGGACCATGAAAACGAAGCGGGCGAGATGGAGCCTTACGAGGTTCCCGCGCCCAGGAGCAATTACGCCGGAGATCGTTACGAGGAGCTTGCTGAAGCATTCATTACTTTCGTCAGGGAGCGGAAGCCCAAGCTGGCGGCCCTCGCCGAACTGAAGGTGGACGAGCTTAACCTGACGGAGGCTGCCAAGGAACTGGACAAGGCTATCAGCACCGTTGACAGCCAGACGAAGAAGCTGGAGGAGCTGGTTACCGAATTCCTCGACAACGCCATTATTTTCTGATCCGGCGATTCTTTCCCGCCCTGGAGTCCTCGTGTCTCTGGGGCTTTTCTTCTGCCACGGGTCTGATGGTTATCTGGCCTTCCTCGCAGCAGACCTTTATGCGGTTCCCGGCTTCAAAGCCGAGGTCTGCCAGCCACTGTCCCTTGAGCATGATGGTGGGGGTAGGTTTGTACTGGTATCCGCTCATCTCGTAAATTTTCAGATTCCTTTCTGTTTGCATTTCAGTCCTTTCCTTATATAATGATAACGATTGTACCTTGTAACGAAGCCCCAAGGGAATCGTTAATAGGGTATGCAAAATGCCCCTTAAGGCGGGCAATCCGGCGAGGCAAACCCCCGCCGGAATCGTTTTTATTCACTTGAAAAGCCTATCTACGCCGCCTTTGCGGCTGGCTGGCGTATCAATCTTGGTGTGGCGAGGTTCATGCTGCACACCAGCACGAAGCGGGAGGGATAGGTGCTCTGGGCGTTGACCCGGGTGATGGTGACAAAGCCGTCCTCCATGGGCTGGCGCAGGGCCTCCAGCACGTCCCGGCGGTATTCCGGAAGCTCGTCCAGAAACAGCACGCCGTTGTGGGCCTTGCTGATCTCCCCGGGCAGGGCGTTGGGGCCGCCGCCCACCAGGCTTGCGTGGCTGGCTGTGTGGTGGGGCGAGCGGAAGGGGCGCTCGGTGAGCAGGCCCGTGGGCGGCACCGCCCCGGCGACGGAGTGGATGCGCGTGGCCTCCAGCGCCTCCTCGAAGGTCATGTCCGGCAGGATCGTCGGCATGCACCGGGCCATCAGCGTCTTGCCGGAGCCCGGCGGGCCGATCATCAGCACGTTGTGCCCGCCTGCGGCGGCGATCTCCAGGGCGCGCTTGGCCTTGCTCTGGCCCTTCACATGGCAGAAGTCCTCGGAAAATTCCCGGCGGCCGATCAGCGTCTGATAGGCCACGGCGCGCTGCGGCTCGATGGGCAGGTCGCCCGTCAGGTGGCGCACCGCCTCCATCAGCGTCGCGGTGGGGAAGATCTGCGCGCCCTCGATGCAGCCCACCTCCCCGGCGTTCTCCGCGGGCAGCAGGAAGCGCTTCACGCCCCGCTCCATGGCGGAAATCACCATCGGCAGCGCGCCGCGCACGGGGCGAACGCCGCCGTTCAGCGAGAGCTCGCCGAACACGCAAAGCCCCTCCAAGGCCTGCTGGTCGATCACGCCCATGCAGCAGAGTATGCCCAGCGCGATGGGCAGGTCGAAGGCCGGGCCCTCCTTCTTCAGATCCGCCGGGGCCAGGTTCACGATCAGGCGCTCCGCCGGGAAGGGGAACCCGCTGTTCTTCAGCGCCGTGCGCACGCGCTCCCGGGATTCCTTCACCGAGGCATCGGGCAGGCCGACGATTTCAAACAGCACCATGCCGTTGGACAGGTTCACTTCCACTTCGACGGCGAAGCCCTCGATGCCGGAAAGGCCGCAGCTGGAGACGAATGAAAGCATGGGGATACCTCCGCTGGAGTTGATGAATGATGATTTGACGCGATTAAACCGACTGACCGACCGGGATATCGGGGGCGGCAGCGCCCCGATGTTCAATCAAATCCGGCGGCATGTACGGTGGATTTGCGGGGATTTTTGCGGCGGAAAATCCCATTTATCCAGAGCAAAAATCCTTTCTCTGCAGATTTCACGGCCAGCGCTCTCCAGAGCGCAAGTGAAATCTGAGGGGGGTGTATTGAGGGGGGATATCTCCCCCCTCAACCGGGTAAATCAGTAGTTGTACCACTTGAACCACCGCAGATGCCGTGCGTATGCCCTCGCGCAGGGCAGGCCGCTCTCCAGGGGATAGAACGCGCCGAACAGTATCAGCGCCGCAGCCAGCAGGCCGCCCGCGACGGCGGAGAAGGCCGCCTCGGACTTTTTGCGTATCGCGTCCAGCAGCAGCGCGGAGGCGATGATGATGAAGGGGACGCTGGCAAAGTAGTGGTAGATGAAGGTGGATCGGGGCACGATCACCCAGGGCAGGAACTGGGAGGCAAAGCCGATGATCACCATCACGTCGTTTTTCGGCGCGCGGCGCACCCAGCACATGCGCACGGTCACGAAGATGATCGCCGCCAACCCGAACCACCACACGGCGGGGTTGCCCATGCAGCTGATGGACGAGATCATGCCCTCGGGCATGTAGCTGGTGCCGGAGTAATACCACATGGGCCACCAGATCACCGGCCACTGGTACCAGGGGGAGCGGAAGTAGTGGGTGTCGTCGCCCAGGCCCGAATGGTAGCTGAATATGCTCTTTTGCAGCTGGACGACCCGCTGGATGCGCTCGCTGGACAGCATGTCGCCGAGGCTGTGCACCCCCTCGGGTTGCAGCAGCCAGTAGTAGCTGAAATAATAGATCAGCACGGGAATGACGATGAAGAATCCCACGCAGAACAGCAGCGTGATTGCGAGGCACTTCATGGATTGGTTGAATTGCTGAACCTGGCCGGCCCGGCGCAGCGCCACGGCCTCCCGCATGCGGCGGTACACCGTCCAGAAGAACAGTATCGCCAGCCCCGCCGAGGCGTACAGCCCCACCCACTTGGTGGCCCAGGCGACGCCCATGGTCACGCCGCACAGCCCCAGCGGAATCAGCGTCTTGCCCAGGGATTCCCGGTTCCAGCTCATCTGGCAGTAGCGGAACATGAACAGGTACATCAGCATGATCCAGAATACCGCGTAGCTGTCGATGGTGGCGATGCGGGTCTGGGTGAAGTGCATGGAATCCAACGCCATCAGCGCCATGGCGATGAAGGACAGCCGGGTGTCCTTGGTGAGCTGCTTCACCATCAGGTACATCAGCGGCACCATCAGCACGCCCATCAGCGCCCCCATGAAGCGCCAGCCGAAGGGGGTCATGCCGAAGATCTGTATGCCCACCATCATCAGCACCTTGCCCAGGGGCGGGTGCGTCCATTCGTAGGCGTTCAGGCCGTGCAGGTGCTCATAGGCGGTGCGGGCGTGGTAGATCTCGTCGAAATAGGTGCTGTTCAGGTAGCTGGGGCAGGGCACCACGGTGCGCTGCTCGTCGATCAGCGCCGCCGCGCTGCTGTCGGACTGGGCGGTCTGGCCGCTCTGGGTGATTCCCGCGATGGGCAGCGTATGGCCGTCCCCGTCCAGGAAGGCCACCTCGTAGAGCAGCAGCCCCGCAGACTGGGCCGTGATGCGGGCGAAGCGGGCCGTCTGCATCGGATGGCTGTCCTCGCCGTCGGCGTAGGCCCATCGGGGCGCGCCCGCCACCGGCGTTTCATCGTCGCCGTAGAGCGTGTTCATGTCGGCATCCAGGGGCACGAACCACAGCCAGCGGAAGATCTCGCCCTGGTTGTACTGGGCGAAGGTGGGTTCGCTCCAGCGCTCGCCGTCGTCGGACAGTTCCACCGTAAAGGTGGAATTGCATATGCCGCCGTAGTAGGTCATGCGCCAGGTTTCGGTCTGCCCCAGGTCGAACACCACCGCCTCGCCCCCCTGGCTTGCGGTCCAGCCGTTCTGCGGCGCGGACGTGACGCCCAGGTTCGCAAAGGCCAGCACGGCGTACAGCAGCGTGACCGCGCCCATCAGCAGAGCGTCGGGGCGCTTGAGCCCCATGCGGTAGTTCGGCTCCTGGGCCAGGGTGTAGACCCCGGCGGGCACGACCTCGCGGGCCGGCTTGCCCATGGGCCATTTGCGGTCGAACACGCAGATGTCCACCGCCGTCCAGCTCAGGAACAGGGCGTTCAGGATATTGACGACGCTGACGGTGCAGTTCAGCCAATGCTCCCCGGTTTGCAGATGGCCGTAGTTGGCCTCGGTCATGCCGCCCTGGAGAACCAGTATTTCATTCAGGAACAGCGTGGCCGTCAGCGCGGTCAGTGAGATCAGCAGCCGCCGGTCCCGCTCGCAGGCGAAGGCCAGCGCCAGCAGCAGCAGGGCCGGGAAGATGTAGCGCTCGTGGATCATCGGGCCGAAGGTGCAGATCAGCACCATCAGCAATCCGCCGGTCAGGAACAGCCGCCGGGGCTGCTTGCGGCTGGCTGTGGTCAGGTAGACGCAGCCCGCCTGGGCCAGCGCGAACATCACCCAGGCCAGGGCGATGACGCCGCCGTGATTTTCCGCCGCGGCCCAGTTCAGGCCCAGCAGGTAGTACAGGTTCAGCGTGTTCACGGTGACGTAGCGATACCCCTGCACCGTCTTGGTGTACAGCTCGATCAGCCAGGTGACGGGCCGGGTCAGCGGCTGTCCCAGACAGCACACCACGCCCACGGCGAAGATCAGCCCCAGACAGGCCGCCAGGCCGATCAGCGCCTCGCGCAGCTTGCGCTTGCGGGATTCGCCCTGCTCATTCAGTATGCCGCACACGATCGCGGTCAGCCCTACCGGGCCCATCAACAGCGCCTGGGGCTTCACCAGCATCGCGGCGCCGAACCACAGCAGCGCTTTGATATACTGTCCGTCTGCGGCGCTGAGGGCGCACAGTGCGATCAGCAGCGCCAGCACCGCGTCGATCTGGCCCCAGGCCGCGCTGTTGATGATGGCGGCGGGGTTGAAGGCCATCATCAGGCCCAGCAGCGCCGCGCCGCTCTCGCTCAGCTTGCGGCGGGCGATGTGCCACACCAGCACCGCGCTGGCGGTGTCGGCCAGTATCGGTATCAGCTTCAGCAGCACCAGGTAGGCGGCGCTGTCCGTGCTGATGCCCAGCAGATGCCGCAGCGCGGCTACCGGCCACAGCAGCAGCATGTAGCCCGGGGGATAGTCGCAGAAGTAATCCGGGTCATAGAAGCGGGCCGGGCCAAGGTTGTACATGCGCTCCGACCAGCTGGTGAAGCAGTTGATGTCGGTGTTGTAGCCCCGCACTTTCGCGGCCAGCACGAGGCGCAGCGCGAAGGCGGCGACCAGCCCCGCGAAAAACAGCGCCCACAGCTTTCGCTTGCCCAGGGGTTCGGCGGAGCGCCGGCGCTTTCGGGTGATGCCCATTACCGCCAGCACGTAGACGCAGGTAAACAGCAGCCATGCCTCGGTGTTTCTGGCGGGCTCGGCGTCGCCTTCTGAGCTGTCCCCGCTCTCATAGCGTTCCTCGAGGTAGAAATCGTAGACCTCGGCGTCCTCGGGAACCGTCTCGACCTCCACCACCGACAGATCGTCGAAGCTGGCGGTGCCCCTGGAAAGCGTGCCGTAGCCGCCCACGCGGGCGAATACCGTCAGCGCGGTCTGTTCGGGCCCCGTCCAGCCGTACAGCTCCACGTGCTTCCATTCGCCGCCGGTGTCGTACAGGCCGTCGGAATATACGAACACGTCCTCGATGGACAGCGTCGCGCCGTAGCCCTCCACATCGCAGCCCTCGGCGCGGATCATGCCGCTGACACAGTACAGCGTATCCGGCTCCACGCGCACGGTCTGGGCAAATCGGGCGTCGTTTTCTTCCACGTTGACGACGGTGACGCAGTTGCCGTCGTAGCCGTCGGGATCGACGGACAGCAGGCTCACGCCGGCGTCGGTCAGCCACATATCCCTGCGCCAGCCCTCGGGCAGATCGCCGTCGATTTGTGAAAAGTCGCCGTTTTTCAAAAGGTTTTCTTCTCCCCCTTCCGCCAAAGCGGCGCAGGGGAGACAGAGTATGAAAATCAGCGCCAGAAGTGCGCAGGTCAGTCTCTTCATGGACGGGTGCTCCTTGGATTGGGATCGCGGATTGCTTTTACAGTTTTTATCTTTTCCCGCAATATCTATGCAGTTTGTAATTTGCATCCTGGGATATGTAAGGCTTGCCGGATTTCTATTTCCGCCACGCGCTGGGGCTGAACAGCATCAGCATCGGGAAGATTTCCAGCCTGCCGATGAGCATGCACATCGCCAGCACCAGCTTGCTCAGGTCGCTGAACGCGGCGAAGTTACCGGTGGGGCCCACCATGCCCAGGCCGGGGCCGATGTTGGAAAGCGTGGCGACCACGGCGGTGAAGTTGGTCTCGAAGGAGAAGCCGTCCAGCGAGATGATGACGGTGGCGAGTATGAGAATCAGGAAATAGGCGAAGAAGAAGCCCTGCACACCGCTGAGGATGTTCTCGTCCACGGTGTGGCCGTCCAGCTTGACGGTGTTGACGGACTTGGGGTGCACCGTGCGGCGGATGTCGCGCACCATGCTCTTCACCAGCAGCTGCACGCGCACCACCTTCAGGCCGCCGCCGGTGGAGCCGGCGCTCGCGCCGATGAACATCAATGTCACCAGCAGCACCCGGCTCAGCTGGGGCCACAGGTCGAAATCCGCCGTGGCGTAGCCGGTGGTGGTCATGATGGAGGAGGCCTGGAAGAAGCTGAAGCGCAGGGCGGTGAAGAAGCTGCCGTTGTACAGCGGCATGATGTTCACGGCGATAACGGTGCTGACGCCCAGCAGTATGCCCACGTACCAGCGCAGCTCGGTGTTGCCGAAGGCCGCCCTCCAGTTGCGGTGCAGGATGTAATAGTATACCGAGAAGTTCACGCCGAACAGCGCCATGAACACGCCCACGACGATGTCCACGGAGGCGCTGTTGAAGTGGGCGATGCTGTCGCCGTAGGTGCCGAAGCCGCCGGTGCCCGCCGCGCCGAACATGTGCACCAGCGCGTCGTAGAGGTCCAGCCCGCAGAAGAGCAGCGCCGCCACCATGAACAGCGATATGGCGAAGTAGATTTCATACAGTATTTTCGCGTTGTTGGCGACCCGGGGCACCAGCTTGTCGGTGCTCGGGCCGGGGGATTCGGCCCGCATCAGGTGGATCGACCGCGCCCCCATCTTGGGAATCAGCGCCAGGGACAGCACCAGCACGCCCATGCCGCCCGCCCAGTGGGTGAAGCTGCGCCAGAACAGCAGGCCCTTGGGCAGCGCCTCCACGTCGGTCAATATCGTCGCGCCGGTGGTGGTGAAGCCGGAGACGGTTTCGAAGAAGCAGTCCACCAGCGAGGGCACATAGCCCGAGAAATAGAAGGGCAGGCCGCCCAGAAAGGACACGATGATCCAGCTGAACGCCACGATGGCGAAGCCTTCCCGGGCCCGCAGGGTGTCCCGCCGGGGCTGTATCAGCGCAAGGGCCGTGCCTGCGGCCAGCGCGATCAGCATGGCAAGCAGCAGCGGCACGGTGTCGCCGCTGTGCAATATCAGCGATACGATGATCGGCAGTATCATCAGCGCGCCGCACACGCGCACCACGTTGCCTATGATGTGGCAGAGTAATCGCTTGTTCATTTTCTGATCTCCGTAATGTCGAAGGCGTCCTCCAGATTCACCACGGTACCCGCCTTTGCCGTCAGTATCACGGTGTCGCCCGCCTCGATGGTGTCGCCGCCGAAGGGGATGATGCACTTGCGCTCCCGCACCAGCACCGAAACCAGTATGCCCTTTCGGATGTTCAGCTTGTTCAGCGGGATGTTCAGATAGGGCGCGCCCTCCAGGGCGGTAAACTCGTAGGCTTCCACCTGGCCGCCCATCATGTAATAGACCTTTTCCACCACGGAATTTCGGCTGTTGTTCAGTGCCCGGACCGAGCGGAGAATGGCGTTGGCGGTGGTCAGCTTGGGACTGATGGCGCAGTCGATGCCCAAATCCTCCACGATGTCCATGGCGTTGAGCCGGTTTATCTTCACGATGACCTTCTTAACGCCCCTGCGCGCGCCGTACATGCCGGTGATCAGGTTTTCCTCGTCCCGGTTGGTCAGGCAGATCAGCGCGCCACAGTCGGCCAGATTTTCCGATTCCAGCACCTCGGTGTCGGTACCGTCGGCGTTGATGACCATCACGCCGTCCAGCTGGTCCGCCAGCCGCAGGCATTTCTTCTCGTCGATCTCGATCATGCGCAGGTAGACGCCCATGCCGGCGATGATGCGGGCCAGATAATAGGAAATGTGCCCGCCGCCGATCAGCAGCGCCGATTTCAGGCGCTGGGTGTCCTTGCCCAGCTGCTTGAAGAAGCGGGTGATGGATTCCCGGTCGCCTGTGGCGTACACCCGGTCTCCCGCCAGCAGCACGCTGGAGCCGTCGGGGATAAAGGCGCTGCCGTTGCGCTGCACGGCGGTGAACTGTATGCGGGGATAGCGCCCGTGCAGCCGGGACAGGGGCGTGTTCAGTATCGGGTCGCGCTCCTCGGTGCGAAATTCCACCATCTCCACCCGCCCGTGGGCGAAGGTCTCCACGTTGATGGCGAAGGGGAAGCGCAGCAGCCGGGAGATTTCCAGCGCGGCGGCCCGCTCGGGGTTGGCCACCTGGTCGATGTCCAGCTTCTTCTGCAACAGCGTCAGGCTCTCGGTATATTCGGGGTCGCGGATGCGGGCGATGGTATACTTCGCCCCCAGCTGCTTGGCCGCCAGGCAGCAGACCATGTTCAGCTCGTCGTTGCCCGTGACGGCGATGATCACGTCCGCCGTCTCAACGTTGGCCTCGATCAGCGTCTTGACGTTCGCGCCGTTGCCCTTGATGCACATCACGTCCAGCGTTTCGCTGGCCTTGTTCAGGGCCTGCTGGCTGCGGTCCAGTATGGTGATGTCATGGCCGTCCTTGGAAAGATATTGGGCCAGCGTGTAGCCCACCTTGCCGTTGCCGACGATGATGATATTCAAACAGATCCCCCCTTGATGAATTGACGACCGAAGATGGAGCATTGATAATTGGCGGCAAGCCAGGCAATCGGCAGGCAGCACAAATTCAGCCGTCAGTGAATAATGGGCATTGTGCGGTATTTCCATGAATTTTAGTCGATTGCAAACTGCAGATTTCGAAGGCTTGCTGGCGGCAAGTCAAGAAATCAGCAGACAGCAGGCGGCTGAAATTCAGCCGTTAATGTGCCATGAGCATTGTGCGGTGTTTCCTTAAACAGTACCCGAAGCATCAGGATGCCGGATACTCTATTTTCAATTATCAATTATTCCCCGTATGTATTCCAGTCCCGCCGCCGCGTCGCGGATGAAATGCTCCGTGATCTCCCCGCACAGGCTGACGCCGCCGCCATAGCCCATCACCAAAAGGGGCGAGAGCATCCGGGCGTAGTCCTCGCCGTCGCCGGGGGACGGGAGCCGTCGGGTCAGCGCGTTTTCCAGGTGGACGTGCCTGAGCAGCGGCCCGGCCCTCCACAGCGCGCCCATGGGCTCGCTGGCCATGGACATGTGCCCCCAGTGGGCGGTCACGGCGATGTTGGAAAGCTGCAACAGCCCCGCGATCAGCGTCGCCTCCGACACCAGATTCAACAGGCTGCAATCGGCCTTGCGCAGCGGTTCCAGGGCGACGGTGATCCCGCGCTCCCGGGCGTGTCCCTGCGCGAGCCGCAGGAAGTTGCCCAGCTGCCGCCAGGCGAAGGGGTAATCGCCGTCGTCCGAAACCGCCCTCGACCTGGGGGCGTCCAGAGAGACGACCTTCACGCCCAGCCTTTGCGCCCGGCCGAACGCGCGATCCAGGTAAGCGTGCAGCGCCGTGGCGTTCACCCCCTGCCCGGTGATCGGCAGATCCTCCGGCAGCATGTCCCGGCAGGCGTAAACCGCTATGCCCGCGTCCCGGACGTAATCGGCCAGCGCCTCAAAATCGGCTTCTGAAAGGGCGGCAATGTCCCGAAGCGACAGCTCTGCGTAATCGAAGCCCAGCCCCGCCGCCTCCGGCAGATTGACAAAGTCCGTACAGATGCCGATGGCGGTCATGGCGCGATTCCCTCCCCGCGCTCTATGGCAAGCGCAATGATACTATCACAGCATATAGTATACGACAGTTTGGGCGTTTAGTCAAATCGAAATCGGTTGTAATATCGTTTACACGACTCGAAATAATGTTACGTCCTGCAACCTCCGTTTCGATATATTTCCATAAAGCAGTGAGATTATTTACAGCTCCTTCGCCCGTTGCCGCAAAGCAGCAGTTCGCGCAGCGACAAAAAAAGAGGTTCTTCACGTTTTCTTGTGGGATTTTGGAGAACTCCCTCAGTCATGCTGCGCATGCCAGCTCCCTCAGGGAGGGAGCCTTCAAGCGGCGAAGGCGGTCATCCTGCCTCCGTCAGCGAGGGAGGTGGCCGAACGCAGAGAGGCCGGAGGGCGTTTTCATTCCACAACTTTCCGTGAAGCGCCAAAAAAGTAGCCGTTCAGCCGGGAACTGAACAGCTTCGAACATTGTACAGGGTTTCAGACCTATGGGCCATCAGCTTTTGGGCAGCCGCCAGAACAACAGGATCTCCCGGCGCTCGGGCTCGCCCATGGCGTAATTCTCCACGTCTGTATGGTCGAATACAGACGCCCTGACGATTCGGTTCTTGCGCCTGGGATCGTCGTCGACGGGCCGAATATTTGCGTTTTCGGCGGCCACATCCTCTTCAAAGGGATCGAACACGCCGATCCATTCGTCCGACATCAGCTCCGTGAGCAGCACGTAATGGCCGTTGGTTCCGTGCCAGCACCGCACCAGCGCGCAGCCGCCCTCCTCCAGGCACCGCCAGACGAGGCTGCCCTTGTGCACGGAGGCGTATTCCGAATCGAGAAAAAGCACCTTGAGGGGAAATCCGCACTTCTGGGCGTAGCATTCAAACCAGGCCGCCATGTAGCGCATGGAGGCCTTGGAGGTGCCGGCCTTGCCGGGGGCTCCGTCGTCGGCAAAGGTATCAATGCCCATCGTCCAGATGTATTTGAGGATGATCGGCGGAATTTCCTCCCGCTCAAACAGGAACCGTATGGCGTTGGTGATGCTCGTGGGGCCGCAGTCGTACCGGGTGGTCTGGTAAATCAGTCGGTTCTTCATCTTTCGTCTGCCTTCTTTTTTCTTTTTACAGCGCCTCCGGCGTGCGTATGGATTGCAGGAAATCCACGGCGCGCTGGCTGCTGGGATGGCTGAAAAAGGCCTCGGGGGTGTTTTCTTCGACGATCATGCCGCCGTCCATGAATATCACCCGGTCGGATACCCGTCGGGCGAAGTTCATCTCGTGGGTCACGATGACCATGGTCATGCCCTCCTGGGCCAGCTCCGTGATGACGTTCAGCACCTCGCCGATCATCTCCGGATCGAGGGCGCTCGTGGGCTCGTCGAACAGCATCGCCCTGGGACGCATCGCCAGCGCCCGGGCGATGGCCGCCCGCTGCTGCTGTCCGCCGGAGAGCTGGGCGGGCAGCTTCTTCGCCTGATCCGCCACGCCGACCCTTTCCAGCAGCCGCATGGCCTCTTCCCGGGCCTCCCGCCTGCTTTTCTTCAATACGCTCACCGGCGCGAGGATCATGTTATCCAGCACCGACATGTGGGCAAACAGGTTGAAGGACTGGAACACCATGCCGATCCTGGAGCGCAACTCGGCCAGCCTGCGCCCCTCCTCGGGCAGCGGCACGCCCTCGATCAGTATCTGGCCGGAGTCGATGGTCTCCAGCCGGTTGATGGTGCGGCAAAGGGTGGATTTGCCCGACCCCGAGGGGCCGATGATGACGACGACCTCGCCCTTCCTGACGGACAGGGAGATGTCCTTGAGCACGTGAAGGTCTCCATAGTGCTTGTTGACGTTTTTTAGCTCGATCACCGGCACGTCGCCGGCGGGATAGCGCTGTGTCATGGGGGCCTCCTTTATCGTTCGGCGGCGGTACGCGCCCCGCCCCGCGCCATGCGGTCCGACAGCTTGTTCAGGCCGTAGTTGATCAGGATGTATATCACCGCGACCACCAAATACACCGAGACCAGCGAATCGTGGGATGTAATCAGCACCTTCGCGTTCTGCATCAGGTCGGCGTAGGAGACCACATAGGCGAAGGTGGTGTCCTTGAGCACGATCACCAGCTCGGAGATCAGCGAAGGGATCACAAAGCGTATGGCCTGGGGAAAGACGACCTGGTAGAACGTGCGCAGGTTTGACAGCCCCAGGGACAGCGCCGCCTCCGTCTGTCCCCTGGGTACGGCGTTCACGCCGGCGCGGAAGGCCTCCGCGATGATGCCGCTGGCGGAGATGGCGCAGGGCAGCGTGATGCGCCAGAAGGCCCCGAGGGAGACGCCCATGCGCGGCACCACCAGGAAGAAGAAGTAGATGAGCAGCAGCGTGGGCACCCCGCGGGTGAACTCGATCAGCGCCACGCTGACCCAGCGCACCACGGGGTTTTTGTTCAGCTTGCCGCGCATCAGCAAAAAACCGGCGCCGATGGCGATGACTGCGGCGGTCAGGGCCGCCTTCAGCGTGCTTAGCAGGCCCGCGCCCAGATAGCGCCAGGTCGACCATTTCAGGAAGAAATCCCAGTAACGGGGCTGGAGCTGCCCCTGCCTTTCAAACTGGCGCACGACCAGATAGAGCAGAAAGCCGAGGCCCAGCAGCGCGATGACCGTGAATACGGCGATGCGCCGCCGCGTCTTTGGGCCCGGCGGTTCATAAAGTCTGTCGCGGATAGAGGGTGCGTTCATCGCAGAATCCTCACCTTCCTGTCAATCGTGGCGCCGATCCAGCCGATCAGGAGCGCCGTGGACACATAGAGCACTGCGGAAACGGCAAAGGCGAGCACACCGCCCACGGCCCGGCTGTTGATGTAGTTCACCACGCCCGTCAGCTCCAGCTGGTTTGGCCTCAGCGGCACCTGGGAGGCCAGCGCCGTGGTCAGCATCGTTCCGACGGCCAGGCTGGTCATGGGCAGCACCGTGGAGCGCAGCGCCTGGGGGATCACGACCCTGGCGATCATCTGGGAAAACGTCAGTCCCAGGGCGCGGGCGGCTTCGATCTGGCCGGGATGGATGGTGTTCATGCCGCTCATCAGGTGCTCTGAGCAAAAGGCGGACGGGATCAGCACCGAGGCGACGATCACGCACATCTCATAGCTCAGCATTATCTTCAGCCGGGGCAGCGCGTAAACCAGTATGATCAGCATGGCGGCGCCGGGGATGTTGCGAAAGACCTGCACGAAAAAATCCCCGAAGACCCGCAGGGGCTTCACGGGGCATACGCGCAGCACGGTGACGACGATACCGATGGCGAATGCGCCCACATAGCACAGGGCTGTCAGCCTCCAAGTGTTCAACAGCGCCTGGAGGTATAAATCGCCGTACTGGCTCAGCAAGGCGGATAGGCTCATGGCTTAATCCTTTCGGTTCTCAGAAACAGGGCCTCAGGCGTTGTGCGAGAGGCCCTGGAAACGGTCTGCCGGATCAGTCGGGGATGACCGGCGGTTCGGGCGCGGTCTCTGTGCCGCCGGTGCGGTCGCCCAGGCTGATCTGCCACAGCTGGGTCCACAGGCCGTCGGCCTCGATCTTCCTGAGGAAGTCGTTCACGAAGGCGACGCCGTCGGAATCCTTGGGCAGGCCGATGCCGTAGTTGTCGTCCTCGCCGAAGATGCCGGCCACGGCGTACTTGCCGGGGTTGCGCACCATGGAGCCGAGGATCAGCGTGTAATCGGTCACGTAGGCGTCGGCGCGTCCGATCTCCACGTCCTGGCGGGCGGTCTCGTCGTCCAGCTCCTCCTGTACGATGGCCTCCGGCGCGTACTCGGCCAGTATGGCGGGGCCGCTGGAGCCCTGCTGGGTAGCGACGATCTTGCCGGCCAGATCCTCAAGCCCCTTGATCTCTTCATTGCCTGCGGCGACCAGTATGGCCTGCTTGGAGGTGAAGTAGGGGCCCGCGAAGGAGATGACCTCCTGGCGGGAGGGCAGTATGGAATAGGTGGCGAACACGGCGTCCACCTGGTCTGAGATCAGCACGTCCTCGCGGGTGCTGGAGGTCACCTGGGTGAATTCCCAGGCGTTGGGATCGCCCAAAATGTAGTTGGCCAGCAGCTGATACAGGCCGGCGTCAAAGCCCCGATATTTGCCGTCCTCCTCGTCCAGCAGGCTGAACAGGAACGACTGGGCGGTGGTGCCGACGCGCAGCTTGCCGGCTTCCTTCACCTTCGTGGCCCAGGTGCTGGCGGCGACGGTGCCGTCGTCGGCCACGGGGCCGCTCGCCACCAGGGTGTCGAAGGCCGCCTTGTCGATGGCGGTGCTGTCGGCCGCTTCGGCAAAGCCAACTGCGGAGGCGGTCAGGATCAGAATAACGGCCAACAGGATGGCGACGCGATTCTTCAAATGCTTCATTTTCATCTTCCTTTCTGGTCTGTAGGGTTTTCGCCAATCCGGCGGGAAGCGCGCCTCGGGCGTTGCGTCCCAGCCTCCTGAACGAATGTCTTCATTCTATCAGACATCCGGGAATAAGTCAAATACGAGAGTATGATATAACGTTATAGATGTTTTCTATAGCCTTGCTGTCCTTTGTGAGGACGAACATCGCCCGCGCTGTTTTATAACCGCGTTGCTACCTGTTTTCATCGTAAATCGCAGAGGCGTCGAAGGCGTTCGGGATATGGCGGATCTCGCCGGGCAGCACTTCGATGACGTCGAAGCGAACGGGCGCGTCCCCCAGGCGTTTTTCCTGTAGGTAGAGCTGGGCGGTGCGCAATATGTGGGCCTGCTTTTGCCGGTTCACGGCCTCGGCGGGCCGACCATAGCGCAGGGAGGAGCGGCGCTTGACCTCCACGAACAGCAGCGTCTTCCCCTGGCGGGCGATGATGTCGATCTCCCCGGTGGGGCGGCGGTAGTTCGTTACCAGTATGTGCGCGCCCTGTTGAACCAGGAAGGCCCGGGCGTCCGCCTCGCCCTGGGCGCCGAAGCTGCGCCTGTTCACGGCTGCTTCTCCAATATGCCCCGGATGAAGCTGCGCCTGTGGGCGGGACAGGGGCCGTATTGCTTCAGCGCGGCGATGTGCTCGGCGGTGCCGTAGCCCTTGTTCCGGGCGAAGCCGTACATCGGGTATTTTTCGTCCAGCCCGACCATGTAGCGGTCCCTGGTCACCTTGGCGACGATGGACGCCGCCCCGATCATGTAGCTGAGGGCGTCGCCGTGCACCAGGGCGCGGGCGGGACAGGGCAAGCGCAGCCCCTCCACCGCGTCGATCAACAGGATGTCGCCGCCAAACCCCGCCGCGCAGGTCTCCATGGCCCGCTTCGTGGCGTTCAGTATGTTGATTTTATCAATGACCTCCGGGCCGATAAAGCAGGTTTCAGCGTAATCCGCCGCTGCCATCAGCAGCGGAAACAGGGCCTCCCGGCGCTTTTCCGACAGCTTCTTGGAGTCGTCCACCCCCGCGATCAGCTTCTCCGGGGGGATGCAGACGCAGGCCGTCACCACCGGCCCGGCCAGAGGCCCCCGGCCTACCTCGTCGATTCCGGCGACGGCGCGGCCCTCGGCCCACAGCGCCCGCTCGATTTCCGTCAGCCTGTGCAGCTTTTCCCCGGGCGTCTCCCGCTTCTTGCGGGGTCTGTCTGTCTGCATGGTCATGCCCTCTCAATCGTTATCTTGCCGATCTTGCCCGCCCGGAACTCGTCCAGTATCAGCGCGGCGGCCCGGACGGTGTCGTAGCGCCCGCCGGACAGCAGCCAGCCCCGGCCCCTGCAGGCCCCTTCCAGGAGGGCGTGGGGCGCGTCGCCGCAATCCTCGGGCAGCTTGTAGCGGGCGGCGAGGGCGTCGGGATTGATCGCGTTGAGCAGCGCCATCAGCTCCCCGGCCAGCGCCTCGGTGTCCATGATTTCGTCCCGGATGGAGCCCAGGTAGGCCAGCAGCTTCGCGCCCTCCTGGTCGTCCATGCGCGGCGGCAGCATGCCGGGGGTGTCCAGGATCTCCAGAAACGGGCCGATCCTCACCCACTGGTTGGCCCTGGTGACGCCGGGGCGATCGCTGGCCCTGACGATGGCGGAGCCGTGCAGTCGGTTGATGAAGGTGGATTTGCCCACGTTGGGGATGCCGATGACCATGAAGCGCACCGTCTTGCGCACACCCCTCGCGGCGTAGCGCTCCAGGGCCGGCCTGGAGGCGGTTTCGATGTGGCCGAGGATGTCCTTGACCCTGCCGCCGTTGGAATTGAAGCGCAGCGCCGTCTGCCCCTCCCGGCGAAAGCGCTCCAGCCAGCGGGCGGTCTGGCTGTCGTCGGCCAGATCGGCCTTGTTCAGCACCAGTATGCGGGTCTTGCCATGGGTCAGCCTTTGCAGATCGGGGTTGCGGGTGGCCAGCGGGGCGCGTGCGTCGCACAGCTCGATCACCGCGTCCACCGCCTGAAGCTGATCCTTCAGCAGCCGCCGGGATTTCGCCATGTGGCCGGGATACCAGTTGATGCGGTCGTTTGGCATGCAGAGCTCCTTTCGGGGGGAGAGTTTGGAGGTAAGAGGTATGAGGTAAGAGCCAGGAATCTATAGTCACCCGCCGCAGGCGTGGGGACGGGGCGAGTATATAAAACGAGAACCGCACGGGTGCGATTCTCGAAATGAGGTCGGGAAATCAGGTTCTTTCCTTGACCTTGGCTGCCTTGCCGCTGCGCTGACGCAGATAGTACAGCTTCGCGCGACGAACCTTGGCGACGAACCTTGCCGCGACGGACGACCTTGATGCTGTCCACGCGGGGGCTGTGCAGCGGGAACGTGCGCTCGACGCCGACGCCGTAGGAAGTGCGGCGAACGGTGAACGTTTCGCGGACAGAGCCGTTGCGACGGGCGATAACCACGCCCTCAAAGGCCTGCAAACGTTCGCGGGAGCCTTCGACAACCTTCACCTGGACGCGAACGGTATCGCCGACCGCGAACTGAGGGATGTCATTCTTGAGCTGGGCGCTCTCGATGGAACGGATGATCTCATTCATGGGATGTTCCTCCTTTCCTCACCAGGACGTTCATAACCAGCCTGTGGCAGCGGACCGTCCGAATTCAACCTGAACATTATAGCATGACGGGTGACGGCACACAAGGAAGAGTCTGTTAAACTTGGACGGGGATGGGTGGGAATTCTGGCTTGGCGGGATGTTTACTTATATATCGGTATAATACATCCCCTCATTACCCCTGCCTGTCCGCACAAGGGTGCGCGTCAGCCCCTCGTCCGCGAGGATGACGTCGCCCAGGGCCGACAGGCACTCGCGGGAGGGGATGCCCTGAACCCGGTACAGTATTTCGTGTTCTGGCAGGAACAGCAGGCAATCCTCCGGCGCGTTTTCCTGCCATAGCGTCCATGCGGCGTCGCCCTCGACGCAATCCGGGATGAAGCCCATGGCAAACGCCTGCCACAGATGGCCCGTGTGCCGCCGCCCGGAGAAGCAGTGCTTCTTTGCGGCTTTGCGATTCGCCTCGGGGACAAAGGCCGCGAACCACTGCTTCGGCCACCGGTCGGCATCCAGCAGGGAAAGCCGTTGGGCCGGGGCGCCGTGAGCTTGCAGCATCGCTTCGATCTCGCCGGATCGCCTCAGCCGCGCCAGCATGGCCCGGTCGCCGTCGGTCAGCGGGGCGCTGTCCAGCAGATCCGCCCGCCGTTGCAGGGTCAGCAAGAGCGACTGCTCCCGCCGCCAGGCGGTGATGTCCGCGTGATTGCCGCCCAGCAGCACCTCGGGCACCCTTGCGCCCCGGAAGTCGGCGGGCCGGGTGTATTGGGGATATTCCAGCAGCCCGGTGGTGAAGCTCTCGTCCTCGCTGGAATCGTCCGAGCCCAGGACTCCGGGCACCAGCCGGGCCACGGCGTCGATCACCACCAGCGCCCCCAGCTCGCCGCCGGTGAGCACATAATCGCCGATGGAAAGCTCCTCGTCGATCACCGCGTCCAGCGCCCGCTGATCCACGCCCTCGTAGTGGCCGCACAGCAGCGCCAATTCCCCCGCCTGCGCCAGCTCCTCGACGATATGCTGGTTCAACGTCCGCCCGCGGGGCGAAAGGTATATGCGCCTGCCGGGAAAGGGGTCGGGCAGGTTGGCCGCGAAGGCGTCCACGATGGGCTGGGCCGCCATCACCATGCCGGCGCCGCCGCCGAAGGGATAGTCGTCGGTGTTGCGGTGCTTCTCGTGGGAATAGTCGCGGATGTCGATCAGCTCCACCTCGATCAGCCCTGCGGCGATAGCGCGGCCCAGTATGGATTGGGACAGGGTCGGCCGCAGCATGTCCGGAAACAGCGTAAAGACCTTAATTTTCATCGAATACCGCCACCTCGTCCAGGCGTTTGCCGTTCAGCCGCATCTCGCCAGCCTCCAGGTCCACCGCCGCGACGACGCTCCTGAGGGCGGGCACCAACACCTCGCCCAGCGGCCCCTTAAATACGTAGACATCGTTGCCGCCGGGCTGCATCACCTCGGTGAGCTTGCCCAGGTTGCGCCCGTCGTCCGTGATGCCCCGCAGACCGTACAGGTCTGTGAGGAAGTTGCTGTCCTCATCCAGCGCAACGGCGTGGGCCCTGTCGATATAAAGGCGCGTCCCACGCAGCTTTTCCGCCGCGTCCCGGTCGTGAACGCCCGCCACGTTCATGAACACCGCGTCCGCCCCCAGGCGGTTCACGGTGATCTTCATGGGCGCGTAGCCGCCGTCCCTCTCGACGTAAACGGTTTCCAACCCCTCGAAGCGCTCCGGGTCGCAGGTGCAGGGGCGCACCTTGATCTCGCCGCGCACCCCCTGGGGCTTGGTGATTTCGCCGATCATCAGGTATTGTGAAAGCATGGAACGACCTCCGTAACTGTGAACTGCCTCCATTATAGCGGCAAAGCGGGCCAAATGCAATCCTGGATTCCGGGGATTGCAGGGCGGAGCAAGAAAAATGTCGAAAATTATAATGTTTCCAGAAAATATGTTGAAAATGTCACAATTATGCGATAAAATCAGTTACACGAATACTATGGGTGTATAGTTGGGGTCGGATGGCACGAACGTAACGTCCCGACCATCATTGGGGGTATATCGGAAATGTCCGAACGCATTTCAGGCTGGGTGCGCGCCCTCGCCATCGCGCTTGTGATGATGGCGGTCTGCGCGTCTGCCCTGGCCGATTCGATAGAGGTTCAGCTGAACACTTCGGCAACGGTCTATTCCTCGCTCTCATCCTCCGCCAAAAGCGTCAAGGCGCCCAAGGGACTGCAGGTCAGCCTGAGGGCCTGCTCAAAGGGCTGGGCGAGGATCGTCTATAAGGGAAAGACCGGCTATATCCGGTTAAAGTATCTGGATCGCCTGGATCCGTTGAAGACCTATATCAGCAAAAGCACCACGGTATATAAGGATGCGTCGGCATCCAGGACGCTGACCACGGTGTCCGCGGGCACACAGGTCTACGCCCTGGGCACGGAAGGCGGCTATGTGCGCATCACGGACAAAGGCCGGAGCTGGAAGGGCTATGTGCGCAGCGGAGTGCTCTCCACCGACAAGCCCGCCGCCAAAGGCGCTTCCGTGCCCGCAAAGCTGCAGGCCACTGCGGAGGGCGCGAAGGCTTCCAAGATCGAAAAGACCATCTTTGTGGCTCAGGCCCTGGTGGGCACACCCTGCGCCGACGATCCGAACCCCCCAAAGAGCTTTGATTGCGCGGGCTATACAGCCTACTGCTACGGCAAGGCCTGGAAGGATGTTTTGAAGAGCGGCGTCAAGGGTCAGGGCTATGACGAGCGGTTTAAGCGCGTCGATTCCGTGGGCCGCCTCAAGCGCGGCGACCTGGTCTGCTTCAATACCGTCGATGACAAGGACCTGTGCGACCACGTGGGCATCTATCTGGGCAGGGGCTATTTCCTGCATGCCTCCTCGGTGGCGAAGAAGGTCATCGTCAGCCAGCTCAAGAGCGGCTATTACAACCGTGTGTTCAGCTGGGGGCTGAGAATATTTTCGTAAAACGAAGAACAATGAACCGGGGGCTCAGTTCCGATCGGAACCGAGCCCCCGGTTCATTGTTCGGTATCTCCCGTAAACACCGTTTCCGCTGGGCCGGTCATAAACAGGTGGTCGCTCGCCTCGTCCCAATGGATGGACAATGTGCCGCCGGGCAGCATGATTTGGGCGCGTCGGGGCAACAGGCCCTGCCGCACGCCTGCGGCCAGCACGGCACAGGCTCCCGTGCCGCAGCCCAGCGTCGGGCCATCGCCCCGCTCCCACACGCGCACCCGGGCGTTGGCACCCTCCACGCGGCAAAATTCGATGTTGCATCGGCGGGGGAAGACGGGGTGGCGTTCGAAAACCGGCCCGAGGGCGGCGAACGCCGCGTCGTCCGGGTACAGGTCGAAGGTGACGGCGTGGGGGTTGCCCATGCCCACGCAGAAGAAGCGCAGCCGGTGCCCCGCCGCTTCCAGGGAAATGGCGTTGGAATCCGCCGCCACGGGAATCTTGCCTGGGTCGAAGGTCGGCGCGCCCATGTCCACCGTGACGCGCTGCGCCATGTCGTCCGGCCCGGCATCGAGGGTCAGCGTCAAAATCCCCGCCAGCGTCTGGACCCGCATGGGGGATTTGCGGCACAGGCCGCTGTCATACAGGAATTTGCCGAGGCAGCGCAGGCCGTTGCCGCACATCTCCGCCTCGCTGCCGTCGCTGTTCAGTATGCGCATGCGGGCGTCGGCGACGGGGGAGGGCAGCGCCAGGATCAGGCCGTCCGCGCCCACGCCGAAGTGGCGGTCGCACAGCCGGACGGCCAGCGCCTTGGGGTCGGGTATTTCCCGGGTGAAGCCGTCCACGAGTATAAAATCGTTGCCGATACCCTGCATCTTGGTAAAGCGCATGTCTGTCGCCGCCCTTCCGATGATTTTCACGCTGTTATTATAGCCGATGTCGACGGCCTTGACAATACACCCAGGTTTAAAAGACGCAGGATTGACAATATAACGAACGCTGTGCTACAATACGCCGCAGGCTGTACATTACAGAAAAAGACGCGCGTTGCGCGATTTGGAGGGTATAAATGATGAAGAGAATCACGGCCATGTTATTGGTTATGATAATGCTGATGACCTGCGCGGGCTGCCTTGCGGAATCGTATGGCTCCCGGCTCGAGCTGACGAAGATCAGGATGTCGCTGCTGGGAAGCAGCAACAAGAATGTGGCCCGGCTGCACGGCGTGGGCCTGACCGTGACGGTGGGCAGCGCGGAGGGCGTACCGACGCTGCAGATATCGCTGCATTACGGCGACAATCAACAGCTGGACAGCGTTGCGCAGATCGTCGACAACCAGCTGCTGGTGTGCCTGGGCGGTATCAACGGCACCTTTTACGCGGATCTGGACGAGATCTTCGGCGAGGGACAGGGAAACGTGGTGTCCAGCGCCATCGGAAGCAGCCTGCTGATGTTCGGTTCAAACCCGAAGATGATCCTGCAGCTGGTGCTGCCGATCAGCTCCAAGGGCGCGTTCAGGAAGAAGTTCATGATTCCGGCCGAGGAGTACAGAGCCATCATCGAACCCCTGGTGGAAACCATCGTCAACACCGAGACCCTTCGGGAGGAGGACGAACAGGCCATGCGGGATGTCCTGCCCAAGGGCGACGGGGATGTCGAGCTGTCCGTGCGCTACAATCCCAACTCGGACAGCCTGCGCATCAAGCTCACCCAGGACGACAAGGGCATCTATCTGCGTGGCACGATGAAGCTGACCACCGAGCCCATGGAGATGATCAACATCAGCACCGACGAAGTCAAATACGATCTGCTGAACCTGGACGAATCCGTGGTGGAGGAGATGCGCGGCGAGCTGGAATACATGGGCTTCAAGCTGGATTCCTTCGTGGAGAATTCCAACATGCGCAAGCTGATTCAAAAAGAGGGCTGACACCGATTCAAACAAGCGGATGAAATAAAAAGGAACTGCTGCAACTGACGGATATTGCAGTGGTTCCTTTTTTCGCTATGGCCCTTCGGCGCGTTGCTGCCTCCAAAAGCCTTCCCACGCGCGTGAAACGAGCGGTTCAGGAAAGCCGGAAGAAGTCGCGCCCGAAAGACAGACCATCGATGGGTAAACGGTAACGTTCCCGCAAAAAAGCATGAAGGATCATAAATCAAACGCTTGATTTTTTATACAGTTACTTATATAATTAAAATACATTCCCGGGATGAAGCATGCGGAGCCAAAGGACATGTGAAAGGCCGTTGGCACCAGCGGTTACGACGACGGCAAGCGTGCAACAGTTACCGTCATGGTGATTAAATAGAAGGAGGTTTTCCCATGAACAAGACCCGTTTTCTGAAGCTGGCGGCGCTGCTGCTGGCGCTGCTGATGGCTGCCGCCCCGATGGGGGCGCTGGCGGCGGAGGCCAATGCCGTCAAGACAGTGAAGATCAATAAGACCAACTTCCCGGACCCAAAGTTCAGGGCTTACGTCAAGGACAACTACGATGCCGATAAAAACGGCAGGCTTTCATCTGCCGAGATCAGGGCGGCGGAGTGGCTCAACGTCGGAGAGATGGGCGTTTCAAACCTGAAGGGCGTCGAATACTTTGTTAACCTGACTCACCTGGATTGCCAGGAGAACAACATCGGCGGCAAGCTGGATCTCAGAAAGAATACCCAACTGGTGTACGTGAATTGCGACTCTAACCGCCTGACCGGCCTGATCGTCAGCAAGTGCAGGAAGCTGGAAATACTGTGGTGCAATCGTAATCGGCTCACCAAGCTGGATGTCTCCAACTGTCCGGCGCTGTATCATCTGCGTTGCAACGATAATCGTCTGACCAAGCTGGATGTCCATAAAAACCCCAAGCTGTACTGGTTGTTTTGTGATGAAAACCGGCTGACCAGCCTGACGCTGGGCAGGCAAAAGAACCTGATCGACCTGTCCTGCTATTTCAACAAGCTGAAGAAGCTGGATATCTCGGGCTGCCCGAATATGAAATGGTTGATCAAAAACGCTGGCAAGCCGTCCCCCGATCAGTTTGATCGCGTGGGATGGTATAACAATGAACCCGTGCCTGAGTGGGGCCTTCACATCGATGCCTCCACCGTCGTCACCGCGGGCAAGAAGGTGCTCTACAAGCGGTAAGAAACTGCGGTTTAAAGCGAGCTGTCGCAAATAACGTCATCCCGGCGGGAAGGGGCGCGGCGGCCAATGGCCCTTGCGCCTCTTTCGGTTGCCGATGATCGCCTGGGACGGCTTGTTTTTCGGGATGGGCTTGACACCTGTTTCGGCGAGGGACAGGGCGAGCTGGAATACATGGGCTTCAAGCTGGATTCCTTCGTGGAGAATTCCAACATGCGCAAGCTGGTGCAGAAGGAAGACTGACGTTGGATTAAAACGTTGGTATATTGAATAAAAAAAGGAGGTTGTTCCATGAACATGAACCGCATCCTGAAGCTGGCGGCGCTGCTGTTGGCGCTGCTGCTGGCCGCGGCCCCGATGGGGGCGCTGGCCGAGGACATCGACGCCGTCGAGCTGGACGCCGCGCCGGGCGTGGAGGAGGCCGTGAAGCTGAACGGGCCTTCAGGCGTTGAGCTGGACCTGCCGGACCCGGTGGCCGAGCCGGTACCGAACCCGGAGGAAGCGCCGGCCGAGAACGCCGCCGCCGTTGCCATCAACAGCAAGAACTTTCCCGACAAGGTGTTCCGCGCCTATGTGAAGGAGAAATTTGATACCGACGGCAACGGGAAGCTGAGCACGGCCGAGGTCAACGCGGTGACCGATATCGACGTCTACGAAATGGGCATTGCCAACCTCAAGGGCGTCGAGCACTTCACCAACCTGGTAGAGCTCGACTGCAACTACAATGCCCTGACCAAGCTGGATGTCAGCAAGAATACCAAGCTGGAAGGCCTGGGCTGCAGGGATAACAAGCTGAAGACCCTGGATGTCAGCAAGTGCAAGGCGCTGACCGAACTCAACTGCAGTGACAACGCGCTGACCCAGCTGAATGTCAGCAAGAACACCAAGCTGGAAAGACTGTCCTGCACGGACAACAAGCTGAAGTCGCTGAATATCAGCAAGAACACGAAGCTCTCGCGGCTCTACTGCAACAACAACGCGCTGACCAAGCTGGATGTCAGAAAGAACACCAAGCTGGAATACCTGTATTGTGGCGATAACAAGCTGAAGACCCTGGATGTCAGCAAGTGCAAGGCGCTGACCGAATTCAGTTGTGAAAACAACACCCTGACCAGGCTGGATGTCAGCAAGTGCAAGGCGCTGACCAGCCTCGGTTGCAACGACAACGCATTGACCAAGCTGACCCTCGGAAACCAGAAGGAGTTGGCTATATTGTATGCGCATGACAACAAGATCAAGACCATCGACCTCAAGAATTGCCCCATTTTGAAGAAGCTGGTAAAAGCGGGCCCCACTTATACCATCGGCGACTCGGTTTGGTTTGAAGATACAGAGAATAGCAATTACATGGCCATCAACGATACCACCAAACTGACCGACGACAACAAGGTTTTGTACGAGGGCAAATGATGAATGTCGCGACAGATGCGGGTCATTCCACGGAGGACGAAGGGGAATGACCCGCATACTGAAGCTGGCGGCGCAGGCGGTGGCTATAAAGTGTCGCCCCGGGGCAGTCACAGCCTCCGGGGCGGCATTGTCTTCCAATGGCCTTGACATCTGACAATGTTATTTGTTGGTGAAATCGGGCGGTTCTGCATGACAAAATCAATGAAAAGGGGTATGATCAAGCATGGCGAAGAAGCCTGCGCGAAGCGCTGACCCCTTCCACAAGCGCCGGCCTGCCCGGCGATCATCAATAAACAGGACAGGTGAAAGACAATGGCGAAGGTAAACATCATTTCCGGATTTTTGGGCGCCGGCAAGACGACGCTGATCAAGAAGCTGCTGGAGGGCGCCTTTGAGGGCGAGAAGGTCGTTCTGCTGGAGAACGAATACGGCGAAGTGGGCATTGAACTCCGGCTGCATCTGCTGCACGCTGGTGGGCGACTTCACCCAGGCCCTGGGCGAGCTGATCGACACCTATCATCCCGACCGCGTGCTGATCGAGCCCTCGGGCGTGGGCAAGCTGTCCGACATCCGCCGGGTGGTGGCCGACGTGGCCAAGACCCACGACGTCGTGCTGGCGGGCTGCGCCACGGTGGCCGACGTGGGCAAGTGCCGCATGTACGCCCACAACTTCGGGGAATTCTTCATCGACCAGATCGAGAGCGCCGAGACCATCATACTCAGCCGCACCCAGACCGCCTCGCAGGACCGGATCGAAAAGTGCGTGGCGCTGCTGCGCGAGCACAACCCGAAGGCCCGCATCATCACCACCCCCTGGGACGAGCTGGACGCGAAGAAGATGCTGGAGACCATCGAGCATCCCACGTTCCTGCTGAGCGTGGACGACCTGCCCGAGGCCGACCATCACGACCACGAGCATGAGCATCATCACGACCACGAGCATGAGCATCATCATGAGCACGAGCATCATCACGACCACGACCATGAGCACGACCACGACCATGAGCACGACCACGACCATGAGCATGAGCACGACCATGACCATGAGCACGAGCATGAGCACGAGCATGAGCATGAGCACGACCATGAGCACGGCTGCAGCTGTGGTTGCGGACACGACCACCACGGCCATCATCATGCCGACGAGGTGTTTGACAACATCGGCGTCGAGACGCCCAAGCGTTTCGAGGAGGCCGAGGTTCGCAAGGCCCTGGAGGCGCTGGACGAGGGCAACGGCTTCGAGTACGGCAACATTCTGCGGGCCAAGGGCATACTGCCCACCACCGACGGCCGCTGGCTGCACTTCGACTACGTACCCGGCGAATACGAAGTGCGCGAGGGCGCGGCGGACTACACCGGCCGCCTGTGCGTGATCGGTTGCAAGATCAATCAGCCCGCCATCAAGGCGCTCTTCGGCATCTGACAGGGAGTATAACAGACCATGAACGTACCCGTATACATCATCACCGGCTTTTTGGGGGCCGGAAAGACCCGCTTTATCACCGACATGCTGACCGACGAGGGCTTCAGCGAGGGCGAGCGGACGCTGCTGCTGTGCTGCGAGGAGGGGGAGGAGGAATACGACCCCGAGGCGCTGAAAAAGGGCAACGCCACGCTGCTGAACCTGGACGACCCCAAGCAGATCGCCGGCAAGCGCCTGCTGCGCATGAACCGGGAGCACCAGCCCGAGCGGGTCATCATCGAATACAACGCCACATGGCTGCTCCAGACGCTGTATGACGCCGAGAAGCCGGACAGCTGGGCCCTGGCGCAGATCATCGACCTGGTGGACGCCTCCACCTTCGAGATGTATCTGAAGAATATGCGCAAGTACATGGCGGACGGGTTGAAGGAGGCCGACCTGGTGATCTTCAACCGCTGCGACGAAACCAGCCGCAAGAGCCCCTGGCGGCGGGCGGTGAAGGGCCTGAACAGCGGCACCCGCATCTTCTTTGAAAACCTGGACGGCACCACCGACGACGGCGTGTCCGACGAGGACCTGCCCTACGACGTGAAGGCCGACCCGGTGAACATCGGCGACGAGGACTTCGGCACCTTCTACCTGGACGCCCTGGAGCATCCGGAGCGCTACGACGGCAAGCGGATTCACGCCCGGGGCCGGGCCTTCCGCATGCAGGACATGCCCAAGAACTGCTACGTGTTCGGCCGCCATGTGATGACCTGCTGCGCCGAGGACATCGGCGGCATCGGCTTCCTGTGCCAGTTCAAGGGCGAGCCGCCCAAGACCAACGACTGGATCTTCCTGGACGCGAAGGTGGAAAAGAGCTTCAGCCCCCTGCACAATACCGACGCCATCATTTTGATCGAGGAAAAGGTGACGAAGGCAAACCCGCCCAAGGAAGAACTGGTGTACTTCAACTGAGAACGGAGTAAATACTGCCCTGTTTATACGAATCGGGACGGTCAGCGCATTTCCAATGGGATTTGCGCGGACCGTCCCTATTTTTTTCTTGCGCTTCGCTTCATTTTCCGCTATGATAGTATGCGGAGCGTGATAACATGACGGAACGACTTTACTACGACGACGCATATCTCACCGAATTCGACGCGGTGGTGACCGAATGCGCGCCCTGTGAGGGCGGCTTTCAGGTGCGGCTGGACCGCAGCGCTTTTTATCCCACCTCCGGCGGACAGCCCTACGACACGGGCACGCTGAACGAGGCCAATGTGCTGGACGTGAACGTGGACGAGGACGGCGACGTGTGGCACCTGACCGACGCGCCGCTGACCGTGGGGGAGGCGGTGCACGGGCGCATCGACTGGCCCCGGCGCTTCGACCACATGCAGCAGCACGCCGCCGACCACATGATCGCCAGCGCCCTGTGGCGGCTGCTGGGCGGCGTGACCATCGGGCTGCACATCAGCGGCGATGTCTCCACCATCGACGTGGCGATGCCAGAGGGCGTCACCCGCATCGGCCCGGAGGACATCCGGCGGGTGGAAGCGGACGTGAACGCGCGCGTCCAGCGGGACGTGCCCGTCCGCTGCTGGTTCCCGGACCCGGATGAATTAAAGGCGCTGCCCCTGCGCAAGCCCCCGACGGTATCGGAGCACGTGCGCATTGTCGCCATCGGCGAGGATGAGATGGTGGCCTGCGGCGG
The DNA here is from genome assembly GCA_902778995.1 of uncultured Eubacteriales bacterium. Lineage (GTDB taxonomy): Bacteria > Bacillota > Clostridia > Christensenellales > Aristaeellaceae > UBA2862. The sequence goes on along the minus strand of CACYZW010000078.1, from coordinate 6,333 downwards.
CACCCATCCCGCCACGGCGGGTCAGCTGGGCCTGGTGAAGATACTGGGCGTCGCCCCGGCGCGGGGCAAGATGCGGGTCAGCTTCGTGGCCGGCATGCGGGCGCTGAGGGACTACCAGGCCATGTACGACTGCGCCCACGAGGCTGCGGCGCTGCTGTCGACCGCCACGGACAACCTCGCGGCCCACGTCGCCGCCATGCAGGAGGCGCTGAAGGCGGCGAATCTCGAATTGAACCGCCTGCGCCGGGAGAACGCCCTGCGGGAGCTGGAGGCGATGGTCGAGACCGCGCCGCGCATGCCGGGCGGCGCGGCGGTGATCGCGCATATGCTGACGGGGGACGCAAATCTCGTCAGGGACGCCGCCTCACATCTTATAAAGCGCCCCGGCGTCGTGGCGCTGCTGGGCGCGGACGCGGGGGAGGGGCGCGCCGTGTTCGTGTTCGCCCGCTCCGCCGATGTGGACCTCCACATGGGTAGGCTGCTGTCCGACGCGGCCAGGCCCCTGGGTGGCAAGGGCGGCGGCAGGCCGGACTTCGCCCAGGGCGGCGGGCCAGTTGAGATCCTGTACGACGCGGAGAGAAGAATCAAGGAAAGTTAATATGTTCAACTATGATTTTGACGCCGCCATATTCGACATGGACGGCACCCTGCTGGACACCATGCCCTATTGGCGCTTTACCACGCTGGAATTCATGCTGGCCCATCAAATGCCCGTCCCGGACGAGCTGCTGACCCGGATGTTCAAGACCTCGTCCCGCAAGCTGGTGATGGGGGTCGTCGGGCAAAGCGGTTTGCAGATGGATAAGAAGGCGGTGGTCACGGAGCTGGAGGGGTACATGAACCGCCACTATTTATTCGACGCGCAGCTGAAGTGTCCCTCCGTGCGCCCCTTTCTGGAAAGGCTGAAGGGCGAGGGGATCCGCATGTGCGTGGCCACCGGTTCACCCAGGCGCTACGCCCGCAACGGCCTGCGCCGGCTTGGGATATTGGATTACTTTGATTTTGTCACGGATAATTACGAGGGGGAACACACAAAGGACAAGCCTGAGTATTTCGACGCCCTGCTCGCGCGCCTGGGGGCGCGCCGGGAGCGCTGCTGGGTGTTCGAGGACGCGCTGTACGCCATGGAATCGGCCAAGGCCTGCGGCCTGCGGGTGTGCGCCATAGAGGACGATACCCAGATGGCCGACCGGGAGGCCATCAAGGCCCTGGCGGACGTGTACATACGGGATTATGAAGAATTGATGTAATTATATCATGCAATGAACCGACGACAGGCATGTCGCCGGTTCATTGCATGATTGACGCTCAAAGCGCCTCGATCAGCCTGTCCACATCCTCAGCCGTGGTCGCCCAGCTGGTGGCGATGCGCATGACCACGCGCCCGTCGGAAAGGTTCTCCCAGAAGCCCATCTCCACGCGCTCGGAGAGGGCCTTTGCCCTTTCGGGGCACAGGGCGACGAAGATCTGGTTCGTGGGCGCGACGAAGGGCTGGGCGTAGCCCTTCGCGACCAGCGCCGCGCGGATGCGGTCCGCCGCGCCGATGGCGTTCCTGCCGACCTCGCCGTACAGCCCGTCGGTAAAGAGCGCGTCGAACTGTATTCCGGCGACGCGGCCCTTGGCCAGCAGCGCGCCGTGCTGCTTGACGATGGTGAAGAAGTGGGGCGCGATGGCGGGCTTCGGGAACACCACCGCCTCGCCCAGCAGCGCGCCGCACTTGGTGCCGCCGATGTAGAAGGCGTCGCACAGCCGGGCGAGGTCGGGAAGCGTCACGTCGTTTTCGGGGGTCGCCAGGGCGTAGGCCAGCCGCGCGCCGTCCACGTACAGGCGCATATCCGCACTGCGGCAGACGGCGCTGAGGGCTTCCAGCTCCTCCAGGGAATACAGCGTGCCGTACTCGGTGGGCTGGGAGAGGTACACCATGCCGGGCATGACCGTGTGCGCCCGGTTGTCGTCCTGCCGCCAGGCCTCGACGCAGCGCTCGACCTGCGCGGCGGTGATTTTGCCGTCCCTCTGGGGCAGCGTCAGCACCTTGTGGCCGCCAAATTCGATGGCCCCGGCCTCGTGCACGGCGATGTGGCCGGTCTCGGCGGCGACCACGCCCTGCCAGGGGCGCAGCAGCGCGTCGATCACGGTGGCGTTGGTCTGGGTGCCGCCGACGAGGAAGTATACGGCGGCCTCCGGGGCATTGCAGGCGGCGCGGATCTTTTCCCGCGCGCGCTCGGAGTATTCGTCCAGGCCGTAGCCCGCGGTGTGTTCCATATTGGTCTCCGCCAGCCGTTTCATTATGGCGGGGTGCGCGCCCTCCATGTAGTCGGAGGCGAAGAAGAGCCTGTCGTTTGTCATGGAATATCCTTTCCTCCAGTTTGATTGTATATAATCTAATGCTATTGTACAGCGGATCGTCGGAGGATGCAAGTCTGTTTATTTGCAGATATTGACAGTGTGAATTAAATTATATATAATATTTAAGTTGGCTGAAAAATAATATGCGGCAATTCGCAGATGGGCGGAAGTCCGCAGATGGGCGGAAGTCCGCAGAACACAAAAGGAGGGTGCTCCATGAATTGGAATCGAGTGATGCCCCTGTTGCTTGCGCTTTGCGTGATGTTTGCTTCAGTGACTCTGGCGGGGGCAGAGTCGCTTGAACTGAACGAACAACTGCTGGATGACACTGTGCAAATCGAACTGCCCGAGGACGAACAAGTGTTGGAGCTTAAACTGGACGACGCAGGGGCGGACCTCGACGATCTCGCATTGGAAGTCGGGGACGATTTGGCACTATCAGATGATATCAGGCAGGAGGACCTCTGGATCGAGCTTACCGATGAAACGGTGGAAATGTCGGATGAGACTGCCGCCGCGAAACCCGAGGCGAACGTGGAGGAAGATGTTCCCATCGACGAGACGCATTTTCCAGACTCTGAATTCAGGGATTATTATGTCCGGATATACTTTGACAGAAACAATGACGGGATATTGTCAATTGATGAGATTAACAGCATAACGGAGATTTCCTTAAATAAAAGACATATATACTCTGTTCAGGGTATAGAATATTTTAAAAATCTGAAGAAATTGGAATGTACATACTGTTCTATAAAAAGCCTGGATGTGAGCAAATGCGCGAGTTTAACGTCATTAGATTGCTCCGGTAATCTGCTGACAAGTTTAATAGTGGGACAATGTCAGAAACTGACAAGTTTAGAGTGTTGGGACAATCAGCTGGTTGATTTGGATGTAAGCGGGTGCCCAAATATTGAGGAAATAGCGTGTGGGGGAAACTTGATTGAACACCTGAATTTGAACGGTTGCCTGAAATTGACAACACTGGATTGTCATTCAAATCAAATTCGAGACTTGAATGTACGTAGTTGCGAAAGCCTGGTGACATTGTGGTGTGCAGACCTCAAATGTTCAACATTGGATTTTAGCGATTGCGTCAATCTGGAGGATTTGGTGTGTGGATCAGATCAATTGGAGCATTTGAATGTACTTGGATGTCAGAGTTTAAAACAACTCTGGTGTGAAAAATCTCAGTTGAAGAGCCTTGATGTCACCACGTGTCAGAACCTTTATTCCTTGAACTGCTCAGAGAACAAACTGAATGTTCTGAATGTGAAGGGTTGCGCAAATCTTCAATTTTTGCTTTGTAGTGACAACTTATTGAAAAGCTTGGATTTGAGTGACTGTGCGAAGTTGAAAAGATTGTTCTGTCATGACAATCTCTTAAGTGAACTAAATGTGAGTAATTGCCCCGATATCGATTATCTTGACTGTAGTGGGAACGAGTTGACCAGTTTGATTGTCAATAATTGCGTAATGCTGAATAACCTATTCTGTTACCACAACAGTTTGAAAAGCCTGGACGTCAGTGAATGCCCTTATCTCATCAAACATATAGAGAAAGGAACATTGGTAAAAGACAACAGTGATTATTGGGCATATTATACTTATACAGCATACTACAGCCCGACTGACTTTAAGGGAGACGCAATAAAGATTGACAAGGACTTGACCATATATACGAAGAAACCGGAATTGCCGATATTGAATGTTAAAAACGTCATTATCCTTGGCGTAGAAGAAACGGCTTCCCTCATCGCCGCCGACAGCCCCGTTCCCGCCTCCGACTGCAGCTTTGGTTCCTACAATCCGGATGTTGCTGAGGTAGACGGAAATGGTGTTATTACCGGCAGGCGCGTCGGCAAGACCACGATCACCGTCACCACGAATCGGGGCGTGAAGGCCACCTGTAAGGTTCAGGTCAAGAAAGCGCCTACATCCATCGAGCTGTCGAAGTCGAAGCTCATGTTGGGTAAGGGTGAAGCCTACCAGCTAACGGCCAAGCTCTCCAAGGGTTCCGCAGGCCGCATCACTTGGTCCTGTAACAAAAAAAAGGTCTCTTTGGTCGCGGATGCTGATGTGCTGAATACCTCCGTCTGTTCGGTCGTTGGGAAGAATACAACGGTAACAACTACAGAAGTTATCGTTACAGCGCGGACCTATAACGGATTGGAGGCGACCTGCACTGTTGCCGTCTATAAAGCCCCGTCTGCTGTATGGCTTTCCCATGAGAAGCTGACCATGGGCGTGGGCGAGCCCTTTACACTGAAGGCAGAGAACATCGTGGGCTACTCCAACCTGGCTTGGAGCAGCTCTAAACCCAAAATTGTTTCCGTGGATGCCAACGGCAAAATCAAGGCGCTGAAGCAGGGAACGGCGAAGATCACGGTCAAAACCTTCAACGGCAAGAAGGCCACCTGTGAGGTCACGGTGAAGGCCAAACCGACGAGTATCAAGCTGGACAAAAAAACACTGAAAATGCGGCCCTATGACACGTATGTGTTGACGCCCACCCTTTCCAGGAATTCCGGCGCTATCATAAAGTGGAAAAGCAGCAACAATTCCGTGGCCACCGTGGATGAAAACGGCATGGTGACTTCGCTGAAAGAGGGAAGCGCCACCATCACGGCATACACATGGAACAAGAAAAAGGCAAAGTGTAAGGTTGAGGTCGCTCCAAACAGCGACGTCAAATACAGGGCATTGCTCATTGGGCAGGAAAAGACCTATGAAGCTGGTGATGAGCCGAATTTCCGCAAGGATGCCGAGGCAATGACAAAATTACTAAAAGGAATTGGCGCGATGCCAATGATCGTAGGGCCAGCCGGCGGGGAATGGAGCGTTACGACAAAATACGATGTTGAAAGTTCAGAAATGGTACTGAGTTTGATCGGAGATACCTTTTCCGGCGCCGACAGCAACGATGTGTCCCTCTTCTTTATCAGCTGCCATGGCGATGAAGGGACAGATAAATCGAAAGCCGGGCAGTTGCAAATAACAAACAAGGGAGAGTCCGACTACTTGAAGCTGTCAGCCCTCGCCAGCACCCTGAAAAAGGTACCGGGCAAGGTGATCGTGATACTCGCCAGCTGTGGTTCCGGCGCGGGCATCTATGCCAACAATGGCGCGCAAGCCGATGCGTCAAAATGGGTCAAACGCGCCAAGGCGTTCAACCGGGCGGCCATAGACGCTTTTGCTGACGAAGACGATGGACTGTACATCGACCGTCAGGGGAACGCCGTCGATGTGGGCGATGTACGCAGCAACACAGGAGAACTGAGAAAAGAGAACAAGTTTTATGTACTTACCGCGTGCGACTACGGAGAAGAGGCCTATTTCGTTAAGTATAAAGTGAGAAGCCGCAATAGGTCAACGTACTTTGTATCAGCTCTGACATATGGTGTTGGTGGCCTGAACACGCCTGCCGATTCCAACAGGGACAAGGTGATCACGTTGGAAGAGTTGTACAGCTATACCTCCCGGATCACAAAGGGAAAGGCTGCCAAGAAATCAAAGGTGCAAAATGTTCAGGTCTACCCCAAGAATTGCGGGTTCGGGCTCTTTAAGCTCAATTGACCGCGTTTGCAATGCACATCAAAGGACCGCCTCAAGCATGAAGCGGTCCTTTATAGGGTCTATGGGATCGTATTTCAGATCTCCACGCCGGCCTTTTCCAGGATGGTCGGCACGTTCTTTTCCGCGCCGATGGCCATGATGTGCACGCCGTCGCAGATGCCCTCGGCCTTGATCTTCGCGATCATCTCGGCGGCCATCTCGATGCCCAGTTTCGCGGGCAGGCCTTTGACGCCCTTCTCCTTGCCCTCGGCGGCGGCCGCGGCCAGGCGGTCGATCATGTCCTGGGGCACGGCGATGCCGGGCACGTTTTCATTCATGTATTTGGCCATGCCGGCGGCCTTCAGCGGGATGATGCCCGCCATGATGTGGGCCTTGATGCCGGCCTTGTCCACCTCGTCCATGAAGCGCTTC
>CACYZW010000077.1 GCA_902778995.1 uncultured Eubacteriales bacterium | reverse complement strand
CCACAAAATCGCTGTGGACGGCCTTCAACAAATCCTCCTCGATCTCGCCCAGCATCTGCAGCGGCTCGATGACCTTCAGCCGGTGCTGCTCCAGGCCCAGCGCCCCGCGCAGCCGGTTCACGGTGGTGACATTCATCCCCGTCTGCCCGTTGCTGCCAAGGTCGATGGGACAGCGATCCGGGGTCTGGTGGTTCAGGGCGGCGAGCACCCGTTCTCTGGAATTCATATTGTCTCTCCTCCAATTCTGCTTTTCAGAACGCCCTTTCATAGTTTTCTTCCGCGTTCGTACTGTCGTAAACCCTGCCGTTGTATATTATCCGCTCCTGGTAATTTTCGCCCTTCTCAATGGCATCTATGACGCCAAAGGCATATTCTCCCAAGCGTGGATTGCATTCCACACTTGCCAGCAATTCGCCCGCGATGATCGCCTTCAGGGCGTCCTTCTGTCCTGCGACGCTGACAACAAGGACATCCTTTCCAGGCACAAGGCCCGCCTTTTTCAGCGCCTGAATCGCGCCGATACCCGTATCGTCATCGTGTGCGAAGATCGCCTGAAAGTCCACTTCGTTGTTTTGTAGGATGCTCTCCATGGTTTCCTGCGCCGTAGTCCGGACAAAGTCTCCGCTGGCGGAAAGCGCGATGGACATATTGGGATGCTTCGCGAGCTCCTCCATAAATCCCGCCGAACGCGATCTCGCCACCGAAGAACCCGGCGTGCCGGTCAGTTCAATGACGTTGCACGGTTTCCCCTTCGACGCTTCGGCCAGTATTTTCGCACAGGTGCGCCCTTCCCACTCAAAGTCCGCCGTGATGCAGGAAGCATAATCGATGCCCGCCTTTCCCGAGGTCTCCCTGTCGACAAGTATCACAGGAATGCCCGCCTTCGCCGCGGCGTCAAACACTTCCTCATACCCATAGCTCAAGCGGGGCGCCAGGATCAGATAATCGACGGGCGCTTCGATCAGCGTCAGACAATCCAGCACCTGTTGCTTGGCGTCGCTGTCCGCATCCATTATCGTAAGGTCAATGCCCCGCGCTTCAGCGGACTGACGGATGCTGATGGTCTCTGCAATGCGCCACGGGTTGGTCATCTCCATCTGGGAAAAACCGACCCTCAGGAGCGCCTGCTCTGCCCCGGCGACGTATCCACCGGGCAACATCCCGGCCGCGACGAGGGCGATGCCAGCCAGCAACGCCCATAATGACCGCCGTTTCATGTGCTACTCCTTTACAGTGAGCTCAAACTCTCCCATGTCGGTCAGGTCGAGGGGAAGATCTCTGCTCTCCGTGACATAGAACGCCGCCGGCGCCTTGCCATGATCCACGATGGCCTCGCCGTGTGGAACGCCCGCGCGCATGACGAAGAAGCTGACCTCCGGGTCGTTGTAGCGGATGCGCAGCATGATAAAATCATCCTCCGACAGGGTCCCGTCCGCTATTTTCTCCATCATCCTGTCGTTGCTGATCAGTGCAATGGCCAGATACATGGGCTGCACGTCTTCACTGCCGACGCACCAGAACTCTTCGTTGTCCGGATGGGTTCCAAAGCCTGCGAAGGCTTCCCGGTTGACCCGTATGGCAATGAGCCTGTGGGGCCCATAGCCTTCTCTCGGCTCGTACATGAGCCGCCAGGTCGTCTCTCCGGCAGGGGCTTCAAATGCCTCATGCCCCGGGCACAGCCGAATAATCAGGCCCCGCGCCTCCAGCTCCGCCATGACCTCCCTGGTCATGTCCGTCGGTTTGATCGCCAAACGCTTCATGCACGCTCGCCTCCCGTCTTTCCGCGATTCTGAATGATGATGACCGCCAGTATGATCATGCCCATGATGATATTCTGCCAGTACGAGTTGACATTGCCCTGCAGGTTGATAATGTTCTTGATAAAGCCCATGATGAGCACGCCGCAAACCGTCTTGCCGATGCCGCCTGTGCCGCCGCTGAGCAGCGTTCCGCCGATAGCGACGCCGGCAATGGCGTCCATCTCCCAGCCCTGTCCGCCCAGAGGCTGGCCTGCACCCAGCCTAGCGCTGAGTATGATGCCCGCGAGCGCAGACAGCACGCTGGTGGTCGTGAAGCTGATCATTTTTGAACGCTCCACGCGAATGCCCATCATCCGGGCGGCATTTTCGTTTCCGCCGATGGCAAAGGTGCTGCGGCCATAGCCCGTTCGCGTGGAAATCACGGCAGCCACGATCGCAACGACGGCAAATACCAGCACCGGGAACGGTATGCCGAGGACATAACCGCGTCCGATGAACGTGAAGATGCCCTTCTCATCCGACACGGGTACGCTCTGCATGTCGGTTATGACATAGGCGACGCCCCGCACAGCCATCTGCACTGCCAGAGTGGCAATGAAGGGCACGACCCTTAACCGGGTGATGATGAAAGCGTTCACCAGGCCGATGACCGCGCCCACCAACAGCGGAACGACGATTGCCAGCAGCACGCTCGAGCCGCTCAGCTTGGCAAGCAGTATGCCCGACAGGGCGATGGTCGAGCCGATGGACAGGTCGATCCCGCCGGAAATGATGACGAAGGTCATACCGACAGCGCTCAGGCCGACCATGCTCATCTGACGAAATACGTTCGTGATGTTGCGCATCGTCCTGAATTCAGGATAGATGATCGATGCGATGGCCATCATCAGCAGCAGCGCCACCAGCGACCCGTGCCTGGCGAGCAGATTGGAAAGCGCCGGCATGAAACCTTTCTTTGTCTTCATACAATCGCCTCCTCAATCCTTACGATGCTGCAGGTAAAGGGCAACAACGATGATGGCTGCCTTGACAATCAGGGAATACGCATAGGGGATGTTGTTCATGTTGACCATCGTCGTCACCAGCTGCATCACCAGCGCGCCAACGACCGTTCCCAGCACATGCGCCTTGCCGCCGCTCATGCTGGTGCCGCCCACGGCGACTGCGGCCACGCAGTCCAGTTCGATGTTGTTGCCGATGTTGTTTGGGTCGGCGGAGCACAGGCGCAGCGTCTCAAAGGAGGCGGCGAAGCCCGCCAGCAGGGCGCAGAGCAGATATACGCAAATCAGTATCTGCGTGGTACGCACACCCGTCAGCCGCGCCGTCCTGCCGTTGTCACCCACGGCCTGGAGATAGCAGCCGAATGAAGTTCGGTTAACCAGGAAGTACACGACGGCCACCGCGATGACGATCATGACCACCTGAATCGGAAGCACGCCGCCGATTCGGTATACGCCCATGTCCGTGTAGCGGTTGCCGTAGAAGGAGATCACAACGCCGTCGTTGACCAGCTGGGCGATGCCCCGGCCGGAAACCATCAGGATCAGCGTGGAGATAATGGGCTGGAGGTGGAAAACGCCGACGAGCACGCCGTTAAAGAGGCCGAAGGCGCCTGCGGCCAACAGCGCCACCAGCAGCGATAATCCGAAATTCCACTCGAGGTGAATGGAGAGCTTTGCGAGAATGATCGAACTGATGGCCATGGTGGAGCCGACGGATATGTCTATGCCGCCTGTCGCGATGACCATGGTCATGCCCAAAGCCATCAGTATGACCGGGAACGCCTGAATCAGCACGTTCCAAAGCGTACCGATGGCCAGGAAGTTTGGCGTGATAAAGCCGTTCAGTATGATCATCAGCACCAAAACGATCAGCGCGCCATATTTCTGGAGGTTGAATTGCCTGATTTGCGTACTCATCACACTGCCTCCCTCTTCTTTTCCTGGGCGATAACGCGCATGATGTTTTCCTCATTGATTTCAGCGCCCTGAAGCTCGCCGACATTGTGGCCTTCGCGAACGACCACCAGGCGGTCACAGTTGCGCACCAGCTCCTCAAATTCCGAGCTGATCAGGAGTATGCTGATGCCCTGGGAGGCGATCTCGCGAATCAGTTCCTCGATCTCCTTCTTCGCGCCCACGTCGATGCCGCGCGTGGGTTCATCGAGTATCAGAAGATCCGGCTTCATGCACAGCCAGCGCGCCAGCAGGACCTTTTGCTGGTTTCCGCCGGACAGGTTGCTGATGTTCTGCTCCATGCTGGGGGTCTTGATCCGCACCGCGTCGATGTATTTTTGCACCATCTCCCGCTGGCGCTGGGGGGAAACGATGCCGTGGCGGTTGACCTTCCCCATGCAGGCGATCAACATGTTGTCCCGCACGGACATGTTGGGCAGTATGCCCTCCACCTTGCGATCCTCCGAGCAAAACGCGAAGCCCTTGCCGATGGCCTGGGCCGGCAGGCGGAAGTGCACCGGCGCGCCGTCGATCAATATCTCCCCTTCGTCCCTGGCGTCCGCGCCGAAAAGTATGCGCGCCAGCTCCGTGCGTCCGGAACCGAGCAGGCCGGCCAGGCCAACCACCTCGCCCCGTCCTATCGTCAGATTGACGCCGTTCAGCTTTACGCCGCTGCGAATGTTGCGGGCCTCGACGTAGTCGGGAAAGCGCTTCTTTTCCCGCACGGTTGCCTGTGAGAGGATTTCGCTGGCGTCGTGGCCCACCATCTTCGTTATCAGCTGAAGGCGGGTGAGCTCGCCGGACCGATACTCGCCCACGCGAACGCCGTCCTTCAGGATGGTGATGCGGTCCGCGATCTCAAAGACCTCGTTCAGGCGATGGGAGATGAACAGTATGGAAATGCCCTGGGCCTTGAGCCGGTGGATAATCGAGAACAGCACCCTGACCTCGTCATCGTCCATGGAGGAGGTCGCCTCGTCCATAACGACCAGCTTGGCCTTAAGCCAGGTTGCCCGCGCCAGCGCTATCATCTGCTGTATCGCGGTGCCATAGCTCTCCACCGGGCGCGTGACGTCTATGTCCATCCCCATGTCGTCCAGAAGCTTCTTTGCCTCCTGGCGCGTGCGCTTCCAGTCGATCAGGCCCTTGTTTCGGAACTCACGCCCCAGAAAGATGTTTTCCGCAACGCTCAGCTGGGGTATCAGGCTGATCTCCTGATAGATGGTGCTGATACCCTTCCTTTGGACATCCAGTGCGTCAACCGGGTTGAGGGGCTTCCCGTCAAACAGAATCTCGCCCTCATCCAGCTTATAAATACCCGTCAGTATTTTGATCAGCGTCGACTTTCCGGCGCCATTTTCGCCCATCAGCACATGCACTTCGCCCTTGCGAATGAAAAAATCGACTTTATCCAGAGCGACGACACCCGGGAATCGCTTGCATATGCCTTTCATCTCCAGGAGCATTTCTTCGCTGTTATACATACCAATCTCCCTTTTGCATTCCTGCGCAAAGAGCGTGTTTTCAAACCATGCAACTCTTAACCGGAAATAAGCTCTAAAAAAGACCCGGAAAAGATGCTTTCTTTCCCGGGTCAGGCTGTTCCAACTTAGAACGCGTCGGGCATATACTCCTCAACGTTGGTCTTGTCGATCATGCGGCCGGGGTTCTGGATGAAGGTGGGAACCTCTTCACCGGCGACGATCTTCTCGACGGTATCGAAGGCGGTGGGCCCGAACCAGGGGCTGCAGAGCACGGTGCCGTCCATCTCGCCGGCCTCGATGCACACGCAGGCATCCTTGAAGCCGCCAACGCCGAAGATGGCCACGTCCTCGCCGGGCTTCATGCCGGCGGCCTTCAGGGCCTGCACGGCGCCGATGGCGCACTCGTCGTCATGGCCGTACACGGCATTGATCTCGGTGCCGTGGGCCTGGATGATGTTCTCCATGGCGGCCTGGGCGATGGAGCGGGTGAACTCGCCGTTCTGGGTGGCGATGATGTGGAAGTTCGGATACTTGGCCAACTCATCCTCGAAGCCCTTCTGGCGATCGATGGCAACGGAGGAGCCGGGGGTGCCGGTGATCTGCACAACGTTCACTTCCTGCTCGGTGCCGAAGCGGTCGACCAGGCCCTTGGCGCACTGCTGGCCTTCCCAGATGAAGTCGGCGCAGATCTTCGTAACGTAATCGACGCCGGGCTCGCCCTTGGCATCGCGGTCGATCAGAACCAGCGGAATGCCAGCTTCCTTGGCGGCCTGCAGGGCGGGAGCAAGGCCTTCATACTCACGGGGCGCCAGGAGAATGACGTCGGGATTCTTGGCGATGATGTCCTCAACGTCGGAGACCTGCTTGGCGGTATCGCCCTGGGCGTCGGTGTAGATCAGTTCGATGCCGCGCTTCTCGGCCTCTTCCTTGATGGAATTGGTCTCAGCCACGCGCCACGCGTTGTTCATCTCCATCTGGGAGAAGGCGACCTTCAGTCCCTCGGCCATTGCCATCGAGGCAACGCAGAGCATCAGGGCAAGAACCAGGCAAAGAATCTTTTTCATTTGGGTAACCCTCCTTCAATCAAATTGATTGATAACATTATACACGAAGCAAACGGAAAAAAACATAAACTCATATTCTCAAAATACTTCACTTTCATTCTCTGTATCAGGCCCATTTACGGCCACAATGGAGCAAACGCTTACGCGGTTCATCGGCCCCCTTGATCCGCTCAGCTTTCCCCGCGATATTGCTTGGGCGTTACGCCATAGCGACGCTTGAACAGCGTGCTGAAATATGTAGTGTTTTCATAGCCAAGCATTTCGGCGACCTCGTAGATTTTCAGCTGGGAATGGCGCAGCAGCTCTCCGGCGCGCTGAATTCTCGCCATCATCAGGTATTCAGTGAAGGTATACCCCACCGTCTTGCGGAATTCCGTGCTGAAGTAGCTGGCGGACATGGCAAATTCATCGGCCACCTGCTGCATGCTCAGGGAAGAATCACCGAGATGGTTATCGATAAATCGCTTGGCTTTGCGGATCTGCGTCGTCGTATCGCCGCTGCGGCTCATCCGCATATACTCCGCAATGGCGTCAAGTATGCGCAGCATGTTGTCCGAAGCTGCGTCCAGGTTCTGTCCGTTGTACACGCTCCTGTACTCGCCCATCGGATCGTCAAATACCTCGCTGATCGAGCCGCCCGCGTCGGAAATACAGCGTATGGCCTGGGCATACAGGTTGGCATAGGCGACCTGCGCGTACAGGAAGGTGTGTTCACCCTCGCTGCCGATCACCGCCTTCATCTCATTGATCTGGCGGGACAGCAGTCCCTTGTCACCCAGGCGGACCGCCTCAAGGACTTCATTGCTGGCGCGATCCAGCTTGTCGTCGATGCGCCATGAGCCCTGTACGCGGCTGCCTGCGTCCGTCGGTGAAAAACGGTTCTCCCGTTCGATCAGCGCATTCGCGTAGAGACCGGCTATGCCATCGGGCCTTCGCGTCTGTCCGCCATCGTAGCAAACCAGCGCGTCGCCCGTCCTTGGAAGATGGAACAGCTTGCCCATCAGCGCGTCCCCCCGCGCCTTTATGTCGTCCTCCGGCCCATACAGGCACAGACCGAACCGTCCGTCTCCCAGGGTAAACACAATGGTGTCCTCCCCGCACATCTCCTGAAGCTCCTCCGAGAGGCTGTCCTGCTTCAGCCCCAGTTGCTCCGCGTTCAGGCGCGCGTAGCGCTTATAAAACTGGGATATTTCCACCACGATCAGTCGATACGCCATCTCGGAATCCGGTTCCAGCAGCGCGATCTCCTCCTGAGACAGGGGGCGCTTCGGATCCAGGGCGATGCGGCGGAACAACTTTTGAATCCGATGCTGCCTTGCAATGCCGGCATCGCGGTTCAGGCGCTTCAATTCCTCCTGGGAAAGCTTCGCCTGCCCTTCGACATCCCGGTTGAGCCTGGTCAGCAGCTCCTTCAGCACATCCGGGTCCAACGGCTTGAGCAGATAATCGCACGCGCCCATCTGCAGCGCTTTCCTGACCAGCGTGAAGTCGTCGTAGCCGCTGATGAAAACGATTCTGACAGCCGGCCAATTATTCCGCAGCTGTTGGGCGAACTCCATGCCATCGAGCCTCGGCATGCGTATATCGGTAAATACAAGCTCGATTTCGTGATCCTGCAGATACTCCAGGGCCTGTACGCCGTCGGCCGCCTCCGCGACCACGGTGCATCCATAGGCTTTCCAGTCAATGAGTCGCGCAAGGCCATCCCGAATCAGCTTTTCATCGTCAACAATCATCACCCGCATCATAGGCCCTTTTCTTTCCTTTCCTTCGGAATATGAATTGAAACTGTCGTTCCAAAGAGGTAATCGCTGTCGATCTGCAATCCGTAAGGCGCCCCGTAACAGATGCGCAATCGCTCATGTATGTTGCGCAATCCGTAGACGTCATTGTCCACCGTCCCTTCTTCCAGGCTGAGGCGAACCTCTTCCAGACGCTCCGGCAGCATCCCGATGCCGGTATCCTCCACTTCAAGCTCCAGCTCGTTTCCGTTCAGTCGCCCCCGAATGTAAATGGCGCCGCCCGAATCCTTGAGCTTTATCCCGTGGTAGATGGCGTTTTCGACGAGGGGCTGCAGGATAAGCTTCGGCACTTCAATGCCCAGGCAGGCCTCGTCAACCTTCATCTCATAGGACAGCATGCTTTCATAGCGGGTCTTCTGTATGGTCAGGTAGCTCTCAACGTGCGCCAGCTCATCCCTCAGCGGAATGAAATCCCTTCCCTTGCTGAGACTGATCCGAAAAAAGCGGGTCAGGGCGGTAACCATATTGATGACGCCGACCTTGTCTTCGCTTCGCGCCATCCAGACAACCGTATCCAGCGTGTTATACAGAAAGTGCGGGTTGATCTGCGATTGAAGCGCGACAAGCTCCGCCTTGCGCAGCTTCTTTTCATCCTGAACGCTCTTTTCCATCAGGCTGTTCACCTGGGCAACCATGCGGTTGAAGCTGTTCGACAGCTGGCCCAATTCATCCCTGCGGTCCTCCGCAACGGATACGGTCAGGTCACCGTGACGAACGCTGCGCATGGCCGACATCAGCCTGCCCACCGGCTTGGTCAGTCGGCTCGAGACATCCACCGACAAAAACAGCGCAATCATGCAGACCGTGAGCAGCATTCCACCGATGAGCATGCCCATTTCCCGGCTTCGCGCGAAGATCACCGACTTCGGCATGGCTGTCACCAGCAGCCACCCGGTATTCCTGGACACGCAGCACTGTATGAGATAATCCGGGTTTTCGATCAGAACGGAATTGTTTGACGCCCCTTCCCCGATGACCCGATCATAGCTGCCAACCACGCTGTCATAGTACGCGGGGTCGGCATCTGCCTCAGAAGAGGTGATCATATTCTGATCGCGATCCAGGATCATCATGCTGAGCTGGGATGTCCCGAAGGTCTTCAGCAAAGTCTGGATGCGTTCCTCCGCAATATCGTAGAGAACGACGCCGGCTCTCTTTCCCGTCGCCTTGTCGATAATCGCGAACCCGCCCGAGATCAGATTCTCACCTACCGTTTCCACGGCGAAGGAGCCCGCGTGTTTGCCAAACCACACCGGCGTATCCGAGCGGATTATGGTCTGATACCAGTCCTCCTGAGTAAAATCCCCATCCTTGAATGACGTAAACCGGGATTTGTGCTTGCAGCCGTTTTCCCCAATGATATACAGGCCGTAGATGTCCTTTTTATAGGACGATATGAAATTCAGGCGCGTATCGCCGCGCAAATCCGCGGAGTATCGCTCAGGCAGCGAATCGAAGCGGCTTCGCAGAATGTTCTGTATGTCGATGTCATTGGCGACGACCATGCCTATGTTGTAGGTGTCCTCAAACATGTCGTCCAGCGATGCGCAGATGCGGGCCAGCATGGCGCTGTTGCTGTCCATCGCGAGCTCCTGTATCGCAGAACGCGCCGCCATGTTTGAGACGATCCCGACAACCACCGACGGAATCACCGCAAAAAGAATCATACATATCAGTATCCTGGATTGAAACAGGCCAAACGGCCATTTCATTTTCTTTGCCTTCATATCGAAACTCCACAGCAACCGATGCGGGTATGTCCTTCACAGTCCGCATCGCAAAAATACCTTGTATTATCGCCAGGGCGCAGGGATGTGTCTGCCAACACACACAAGCATGTCCCCTTCATCGATCATGATGCCGGGGCGCATAATTGTCCGCTTCGTTCCGGGGCGAACGATCAAAACGCCGCGCGCTCAAACACAATGTATGTGTCCTCAGGCAGCTCAGGATAATCGCTGATCAGTATCGTCAGGGCCAAGCGATCCTCCATAAAATCGAGCTTCCCAATGACCGAGTACTGCTCATCCTCTGTCGAGAACGTCGCATAATCCTGCCCTTCGATCACTGCCAAAGCGCTGTCAAAGCTCCACGTGCGATAGATGTCGAAATCCAGCTTGAACAGTTCCCCGTTGACGAAATCGTTGATATACAGATAGTATTCTCCGGCTGCCGGTCTTCCCTCGCCCCCTTGCCACGGGCCGATGTAATGGCTCGGGAGGCGAGAAAGATAATCCGATTTCCTGCCGGACAGCTCTCCGTATCTCGCCGGAACCCAGCCCATGGCGCCGTTATAATCGACCATATACCACCTCATGCCGCTTTCGTCGTCGCTCCACACACCGCGATAGGTCATCTCCTGATGCGCATTGACATGCCCGATTGCAGAGCTCTGCGTGGTCGGGTCGCTGAACACGTCACAGCCGCCTTGCATGATGACGGTGATCGAAGGGACTTCCTCAGCCAGGGACATCGGGGCGGTAAACAGAAAAACCATGCAAAGGATCACGCTCAGCCACTTTTTCATGTTAACATCTCCTTGTTATTTGATGAATTGAGTTTATCATATCGAAGCAATGCCGTCAATAACCTCTTCCGCCGATGAGAATCAACCTCATCACACAGCATCACAGCTCTGCGTTATTATGCTGGTCGTTTTCACGGCTGTTCCCGCCATCCATGCAAGGTTCGTTCAACAACGGGAATAAAAATCCCCGCCGAAGCGGGGACAGTTCCATTACCGGGGAAACGCCGCATGACCCAATCATGGACCCTGGGGCAGTGAAAACTGCAAATACAATGCGAACGGTTGCGATGCCGTACCTCTGCGCAAGAATCCGCACCAGGCACGACGATATCCTCCTCGGTTTACGCCGCCTCTCCGGCGGAAACCGTCGCGGCAATATCGGCGCCGACCAGGCGTCCGCTGGTAAAAGCGTAGCCCATCGCGCCGCCGCCATAGGTGACGTAGGCCTTCGTCTCGGAGAACAGCACGCCCATGCTGTCCGTGCCGACGGCGTACAGGCCCTTTATGGGCTGTTCGTCCTCCGCACGCAGCACCTGGAACTTCTCGTTGACATTCAGGCCGCCGCAGGTGGAATAGCACCAGGAGGAACCGACGATGCCGTAGTAGGGCGCCCCTGTAATCGGCTTCAGGTACTTCGGGTCCTTGCCGAATTCGGCGTCCTCTCCCGCTTCACAGGCGGCATTGTAAGCCTCGACCGTCGTGGTCAGCGCCTCGCCGTCCAGACCCATCTTTTCAGCCAGCTCCGCCAGGGTATCGGCCCTGAACACATAGCCCGCATCGATGGCTGCCTGCAGGACCGTATCCGCCTGATCCATGGGCACGCCTGCGGGAATGCTGGTGCCATAGCCCAGGTAGCTGGTGGAGGGACCGTAGGGCACTTCGTCGAAGCCCTCTGTTTTCAGCTTTTCCACCTGGTCGTTGCCATAAATGCTGTAAAAATGCGGGCCGGCGATCCAGGGGTTGAACATCGAAAGCGCCGTCTCCGCCGTAAAGCGCCTGGCGTCCTTGCCCACGGCCAGCGTATCGGAGGAAATGGCCATGTTCAGCGGCAGGTCGCCCTGGGACCAGACCGCAGGACGGCCTGTGGCGTAGCCCATCTCGCCCTCCACCGGGACCGTCTCAAAGCCCGGCAGGAAGCCGTCCACGCCGCCGACGTGAACCATAGGGGCAACGCTGATATTGTAGGTACCCGCGCCGTTCTGTATGGCGGCCTCGATCATCCTGCCGTCGTTCTGATGCATGCCGAACAGCCGCCAATCGCCCTTCAGCGGGAAGTAAGTGTTCTCCAGATACTTTTCCTCCATCTCGCCGCTGCCGGCAAAGCCGCCGGTGGCCAGCACGACAGCCTTGGCATGGATGAGGTAATCCCTGCCGTCCACCATGCTGCGGGCCTTCGCGCCGACAACCGCGCCGTCCTCGACGATCAGGTCATAGGCTTCGGTCTCCAGCATGTAGGCGCCGCCCAGCTTCACAAAGTTTTCCATGCACTCGGCGAAAAAGCCCTCCGTCAGCTTCTTGCCGCCGGAGATGGGCGTATAGGCCGCCCAGGTATTGCCGGCAAAACCGCTGGCCGGGTCGAACTGGAAGCCGTACTGGGTCAGCCAGTCGTCGGTATAGCCGCTCTCGTCCAGGAACAGGCGCACCATCTCAGGCTTCGCCTGC
>CACYZW010000076.1 GCA_902778995.1 uncultured Eubacteriales bacterium | reverse complement strand
GGCGTGACCGACGGCATCTACAACGATACCGTGGCCATCACCACTGCCAAGCCCGAGATCAACAATCCCGAGTTCATCGCCGCGCTGCAGCAGGCGCTGGTCAACATCATCTCCACCGATGAGGGCAGGGAGATCTTCTCCGTGTACAGCCACACCGGCTACGCCATCGCCAATGACAGCGATTACGACGTCGCGCGCCAGGCCCTGACTGTCGTGAAGTAAACCGATTCCACACGGGTGAAAGAATCCCGGCAGTTGTCATGCTGCCGGGATTCGTCGGTTATAGGGAATGCTCGAGGGGAAATGATGTAGCAGTATAAAGGGGGAGAATGGCTTTGATAGAATTCAAGCATGTCGACAAGGTCTATCCCAACGGCACAAAGGGACTGGTGGACGTCAACCTGACCATCGACCAGGGCGAATTTGTGGCCATCATCGGGCTGTCGGGCGCGGGCAAATCCACGCTGATTCGGACCATCAACCGCATGATCGACGTCACCGGGGGCCAGCTGATGGTGGACGACGTCGACGTCATGTCGCTGCACGGAAAGGCCATGCGCCGCTATCGCCGGAAAATAGGCATGATCTTTCAGTCATACAACCTGGTCACCCGATCCACGGCCATCAAGAACGTGCTGACCAGCACCGTGCCGGACATGAGCTTCTTCCGCGTGCTGTTCGGCCTGTTCGATAAGCAACAGAAGCTCCGGGCGCTTGAGGCGCTGGACAAGGTGGGCATACTGGACAAGGCCTATACCCGCTGCGACCAGCTTTCCGGCGGCCAGCAGCAGCGCGTCTCCCTGGCGCGGACGCTGAACCAGCAGCCCAAGATCATACTGGCCGACGAGCCGGTGGCGGCGCTGGATCCTGTGACCGCCAACCAGGTGATGAGCGATTTCAAGCGCATCAATGAAGAAATGTACATCACGGTGCTCATCAACATCCACCACGTCGATCTGGCGCTGAAATACTGCAAGCGCGTGATCGGCATACGCGCCGGCGAGGTGGTTTACGACGGTCCCTCCTCCGAGGTCACCCAGGAAATACTGGATCAGATCTACAACGGCGCGGCCATTCCCACGTCGGAAAAGTGAGGGATGCGCGATGAAAAAGAGCAAAACCGAGGGCGCGGCGGTCAGGCCCGCGCTGTTTGACCGCATCTTCAAGCCCAGGACCATCACGCTTTCCAACGGACACACCGTTCAGCAGCCCGTGTCCAGGGCCCCCTTTATCGCGGCGCTGGTGATTGCCGTGGTATTGATCTCCGCCCGCATGACCGGCTTCAGCTTTAAGATACTCATCGAGCGGGGCAACCAGCTGGGCTATATACTGGGGCGCATTTTCCATCCCAACTGGAGCTATTTCAAGGGATTTTGGGTGGAGGCGGACCGGGCCAACACCATGAAGCTGATGACCGCGCTGATGGACACCATCAAGATGTCCATCATGGGTTCATTCATCGGCGCGACGCTGGCGCTGCCGGTGGCGGTGCTGTGCTCGACGAATATCAACAAGACCAGGCCCGTGGTGTGGGCGCTGCGCATACTGCTGATGATCATCCGCACGCTGCCCACGCTGATCATCGCAAAGTTCGCCTCGCTGATCTTCGGCCTGGGAACCTACGCCGGCACAATGGCCATCATCGTGTTCACCTTCGGCATTGTGGCCAAGATGATGTACGAGTCCATCGAAACCATCGACATGGGGGCCTTTGAGGCCACAGAGAGCTTTGGCGCGAACAAGTTCCAGGCCTTCTGGTCGGCCTGTATGCCCCAGATCCTGCCAACCTACCTGTCCTACTGTCTGTACAGCCTGGAGATGAACATACGCGCTGCGGCCATACTGGGTTACGTGGGCGCGGGCGGCCTGGGCATACTGATCAACGAGGTCATCGGCTGGCGCGACTATGAGAGCCTTGGCGCTGTGCTGCTGGCGCTGTTCGTGGTGGTATTCATCATCGAAAACACCAGCGAGACCCTGCGCAAGAAGCTGAGCTGAGGAGGAGGGACATCATGGCAAACGACAAGAACCTGATGAATTCCGATCGTCCCCTCTCCATAGAGGAGGCTTACGCCCTCAGGCCGAGACTGTGGTGGGTGTATACGCTGATCGTGCTGGTCATCGCCGCGCTGCTGGGCTGGAGCGGCAGCGCCATCAACTTCAAGGGCTTTGCCTCCAAGGGCATAGAGATCGCCAAGGGCATCGGCAACGGCCTCACCCATCCCGATACGAAGCTGCTGTTCAATCTGACGCCCGAGGGCGTGCCCTATCAGTTGCTTCAGACCGTGGCCATCGCGGTGTTGGGCACGCTGATCGGCGGCGTGCTGGCGATACCCTTCAGCTTCCTGGCCTGCGACAGGATCGTTCCCAAGTGGGTGGCGGTCATCTTTCGCGCGGTGATACTGGGCATACGCACGATTCCCAGCCTGGTGTGGGCGCTGGTGTGGATTCGCGTCACCGGCCCGAACGCCTTCTGCGGCGTGGTGACCGAGTCGGTGTGCTCCATCGGCATGATCTGCAAAATGTACATCAATGCCATTGAGGACGTGGACACGAAGATACTGGAAAGCCTGGACGCGGCGGGCTGCAACGGCTTCCAGAAGATACGCTACGGCATATTGCCGCAGATCATCCCCAACTTTATCTCCACGGTGATCTACCGATTCGACATCAACGTGAAGGACGCCACGACGCTGGGCATCGTCGGCGCGGGCGGCATCGGCGCGGCGCTGATCCAGTGCATGAATTCCTCCCGCTGGAGCATGGTGGGCGCCTATCTGTTCGGACTGGTGGCGCTGATGATCGTCATAGAAATCTTCTCGACAAAGGTCAGAAACCGCCTTGCACGGGGTTGATGAGGAATTGCAATGAATCGAATGACACTTTGGTTTACCAGCGACACCCACGGCTATGTATTCGACACCGACTTTATCAGCCGGGAACCCAGCGACATAGGGCTTTTGGGCTTTCGTTTCCCGAAGGATGAAAACACGCTGGTGATCGACGGCGGGGATACCATAAATGGGTCGCCGCTGATCAGCTTTTGCCAGTCTACCGGGCAGCACCTGCCCGTCGCCGATGTCATGAACCAGCTGGGCTATGACTACGTGACGCTGGGCAACCACGACTTCAACAACGGGCCCGATTACCTGGCGAATTATCTGAACGCGCTGAACGCCCGTTGCCTGTGCGCAAACGTTTCGGACGCCCAGGGGCGGCTCAATGTCCTGCCCTGGGCGGTGCATACCCTTGGCAACGGGCTGAGGGTGGGCCTGGTGGGCCTGGTGACAAATTGGGTGAATAAGTGGGAGAAGCCGGAACACCTGACAGGTCTGACGGTGAGCGATCCGCTTCCTGCCGCCCGGGCTGCGGTGGAGGCGTTGCAGCGGGAGGGCGTCGACGTGATGGTGGGCATCTACCATGGCGGCCTCGAGCGCGACCCGGACACGGGCAGGCTGCTCTCCGACACCGACGAAAACATCGCCTGTCGACTGTGTGAGGCCCTGCCCTTCGATGTGCTGCTCACCGGTCATCAGCACATCGCGATGGTGGAGAAGCACTGGCACGGCACGCACATCGTACAGACGCCGCAAAATGCCGCCTGCGCGGTGCAGGTCGTTCTGGACGACGCAGGCGCGTTTCATTCAAAACTCGTGCATGCCCGCCGGGGCGGTGCGATGATGCCCGTTCAGGCCTCGCTTCGCAGCGGAATGGAAAAGTGGCTGGATGAGCCTATCGGACACCTTTCCCGGTCCATCTGGCCGGAGGACAAGCTGAAAATGGCGATGGAGGGCTCGCCCATTGCGAACTTCTTCAATGCGGTGCAGCTCTGGGCCAGCGGCGCGGACGTGTCCTGCACGGCGCTCCCCAACGAGCTGCGTGGCTTTGACAAGAATGTCTCGGTGCGCGATGTGGTGTCCAGCTATATCTACACCAATACGCTCGTGGTGCTGGAGGTGGCGGGCCGCGTCCTGAAACAGGCCCTGGAGCAGTGCGCGACCTATTTCGAAGTGGCCGATGACGGCCGTTTGTCCATAGCCCGTGCGTTCCTGGAGCCGAAGGAGGCCCACTTCAATTACGACTATTTTAGCGGCATAGAATACACCTTCGACCTCTCCCGTCCCATCGGGCAGCGCGTGACCCGGTTGACC
This sequence comes from uncultured Eubacteriales bacterium, assembly GCA_902778995.1. GTDB lineage: Bacteria > Bacillota > Clostridia > Christensenellales > Aristaeellaceae > UBA2862. Next base: position 21,741 of record CACYZW010000076.1, on the reverse strand, counting down.
CGAAAGGGCAAGGCAGTGGGGGAGGACGATAAGCTGACCCTGGCGATGTGCGATTATCGCGCCACCGGCGCTGGGAATTTCGATATGTACCGGAAATGCCCCCGCGTTCGGGAGATCCCGACCGAGATCAGCGAGCTGATCCTCAAATTCATTCTGGAGAAGAAGAACATCGAAATACCGGACGCGCGAACGTTTTGCGTGGTCGGGGTCGATGGGAAAAAGGGGTAAGAACAGGGCTGTCTCAAAACACAAATCGACATGCAGGCATCCGTTGCAGCGCGGCGATCCGCCGCCCTGTGAGGGCCTCTGTGGCGACTGACCGTCGCCGATACAGAGTGGTCTGTGTTTGTCGAGTGTTTTGGGACAGCCCCGATTTTTTTACGATTGTGCGGTCTTGACCTGCTTGGGAATGCTGCCTGAAAACACGGTGCAGTCCCTTTCCGAAGTCACGCTGATTTCACCGCCGTAGTCCCTGACGATATCCTCCACGATGCTGAGCCCCGAGCCGTGGCCGTCGCTCTTGGTGGTGAAGCCCAGCTGAAAGATGCGCCCGTGGAGCTGCGGGGGAATGGCGGGGCCGTTGTTGCCGACGCGAAAGAGGAAAGCGCCGGGCGTCTCGTCGATGGTCAGGTCGATGCGCTTGTCCGGCCGTTCCGGATCTTCTGAAAGGGCCTCCCGGGCGTTGTCGATCAAATTGCCCAGCACGCGGCACATCTCCCAGCCCGGCACTGGCAGGCCTTGCCAGGGGGAACTGATATGGAGCGCCAGGGCGATGCCCTGGGCTTCGCAATCCTGCCGCTTCGCTGCGATCAGGGCGTTGACGGCGGGTATGGCGGTCTTGAGGGCGCTGCCCGTGCGCTTGATGTCACCGTAGACGCTCTCCACATATTTCATGGCTTCGTCGGAGTCGCCCAGCTCCAAAAGGGAAAACACGACCTGCAGGTGGTTCATGAAATCGTGCCGCTGCTTGCGCAGCGTGATGTTCAGCGCCTCCAGCTGGCGATTGGCCTCCTCGAGCATCCGGGTCTGTTCGACGATCCTGTCGGCGTTCAAGGCTTCGCGGATATCCAGTATCGCGCCCCAGGTCACGATCAACAGCGCCACAGCGATGGCGGCAATTTCAATATGCCGCCCCTCCGTGGGCGCGTGAAGCACCGTATACACCAGAACGGCTATCATGGCGGCGACTTGCATCGCGTTGATCGCCACGGTGAACCGCGCGGCTTTTTTGACGTTCAACCGATCCGTAAACCTTGTTTTCATCGCTCAATTATACAATATCGGCGTCAATGCGAGATCGACGCCGATATGAAAGAGAAAGACTATCGCAGCGCTGCGCTTACAGCTGGGAGGTGCAGTGTGGGCAGCGGGTCGCGTCCTCGGCGATCTCGCTCTTGCAGTAGGGGCACAGCCTCGGCTCGGGCTTGGGCGCTTCCGGCACGGGCTTCTTCAGCTTGTTCATGGCCTTCACAACGCTGAACAGGCAGAGCGCGACGATCAGGAAATTGACGATGGTGGAGATCAGTACGCCGAAGTTCAGCGTCGCTGCGCCGGCCTCCTGTGCGGCGGCCAGGGTCGCATACTTGCTGCCGTCCAGCGCGATGAACCAGTTTGAGAAGTCGATGCCGCCGGTGAGCATCGAGACGATGGGCATGAAGATGTCGTCCACCAGGCTGGTGACGATCTTGCCGAACGCGCCGCCGATGACGACACCGATGGCCATATCGACGACATTGCCCTTCAGTGCGAACTCTTTGAATTCGTCAATCATTTTTCCCATTCTGAATTCCTTCCTTTCGTGACTCAATGAGAAATGTTTGTACCGGGACATTATAGCACATGTCCAGAGGAAAATAAAGCCCTTTCGCGCAAATTCGTGAAATATTCCCTTGCGGGCGTTACCATTCACCATACAAGCAAACTATGCAGGGAGGTATTGGAGGGGAGCAGCCCTTCCAATGTTCAATCGGCCCCGGCGACATGTGCGGCGGGGCCGCAGTCATTTTTGCGATTGACTTGCCGCCAGCAAGCCTTCGAAATCTGCAGTTTGCAATCGACTAAAATTCATCTCGTTACTGCACGACTCGATTATGCGGTATTTCCTTAAAAGGGACTTCAATCAACGCGAGCCCTTGTCGTAGGGGATGCCCTCGGCCTTGGGAGCCGCGGAATTTTTGGAGAATATCGCCAGCACCACCAGGGAGATGATGTAGGGCAGCATGTTGTAGAACGTCGAGGGCAGATTTAGCCGCTTCAGGAAGTCAAAGCCGGTGTATACATTGCTCAGTGCGCGGAAGAAGCCGAACAGCAGCGCCGCGACGGCGATGCGCTGGGGCTTCCACGCGCCGAAGATCATGACCGCCAGGGCCAGGAAACCAAAGCCGGCGACACCGTTTTCAAACTTCCATGCGCTGACGCCCGCGGTAATGTATACCAGTCCGCCCAGACCGCCCAGCAGGCCGGAGATCATCACGCCGGCGTAGCGCATTTTGTAGACGTTGATGCCCACAGAGTCCGCCGCCTGGGGATGCTCGCCGCAGGCCATCAGCCGCAGGCCAAAGCGGGTCTTGTAGAGGATGACGTAGGAGACGATCAGCAGCACCAGCGCCAGCAGCATGAACCAGCTGAACTCGGTACCCTCCACGATAATGAACGCCTTCTTGGGTCCCACATACATGATCTCCGAGGAGGTGTTGGAGGCGTTTTCCGCAGTGTTGATGGCCTTGACGATAACAGTGGATGCCGCAGTGCCCAGCAGGTTCATGGCGGTGCCCACCAGGGTCTGGTCCGCCTTGAAGTTGATGGCGGCGACGGCCAGCAGCAGCGAATAGAGTATGCCGGCCAGCATGGCCGCGCATACCACGACGGCGATCATCACCAGCGTAGCGGTGTTTTGTGGCATGTATTTCATCACCAGCGCGCCGCCCAGCGCGCCAAATACCATGATGCCTTCCAGACCGATATTGATCACGCCTGAATGCTCGGAGAAGCAACCGCCAAGGGCGACCAGCATCAACACTGAGGTGAATATGAGGGTATATTGCAGCAGAAGCATCATGCGGCATTGCCTCCCTTCCCACGACTCTTGCTCTCGCTGGCATCCAGCCGCTTGTTCATAAACTGCTTCATGAACAGAACGAAGCTGCACATGTAGATGATGACCGACGAAATCAGGTCGGAAATCTGGGCGCAGTACATGTTCGTGTTCACATTCGCACCGCCACGGGTGATATGCTGAATAAAGTAGGAAGAGAAGATCGTGCCGATGGGATTCAGGCCGCCCAGGAACGCGGCGGCGATGCCGTTAAAGCCCATGGCGGGAACGCTCGCCTGAGTGACGGCCCACTGCTCAAAGTCCGAGAGGTAGAGCATCGCCGCGCCCAGACCCGCCAGGGCGCCGGCGATGGCCATGGTCAGGATGATGTTTTGGCGATCCTTCATGCCGCAATACTTCGCGGCGTTCTTGTTCAGACCGGTGGCCCTCAGCTCATAGCCGAGCCTGGTCTTGTTTAGCAGTATCCAGATGCCCACGCAGACGATGATCGCTATGGGGATGGCGATGGTCATGTTTTTCTGGTTGAACAGCTTGCTCAGCCCCAGGGAAGGCAGTATGCCGCCGGGATTCTGGGAGGCGATGGTGTAGGTATCCTTGCCGGTGGGGTTCTTTACGGGGGTCAACAGCGTGTTCACAAGGTACAGTGAGATCCAGTTCAACATGATGCAGGAGATAACCTCATTCACGTTGCGATAGGCCTTCAGAACGCCTGAGATCGCGCCGAGCAGCGCACCGGCAAGCATGGCCGCGATCATGCACACGAACCAGGGCAGGTGCAGCGCCAGCGCGCAATACAGGCACGCGCCCGCCCCGGCCACATACTGGCCGGCAGCGCCGATGTTAAAAAGACTGACTTTGTAGGCGAACAACACCGATACCGCGCACATCAGGAGGGGAGCGGTGGTGACCAGCGTGATGCCGAAGTTCTTCAATTGCTTTTCTGGCTTGGAATAGGCCCAAAAGTTCTTGAGTACGCTGACGATGGCCTCACTTGCACCGGCGGGGTTGATGATCAACAGGGCGATAAAGCCCACCAGCAGCCCCAGCAGGATACAGATCAGACTGGCGATCAGCGTCTGCACCATGGGCCTGCGAAGCAGGGGAACCTGCGCGCGCTTAGCCTGCATAATTGGGCACCTCCTCTCGCTTAGCGCCTGCCATGAACAGGCCAATCTCCTCGGGTGTGGTCTTCTTCGGGTCCAGTTCGCCCACGATCTCACCCTCGTACATCACCAATATGCGGTCGGATACGTCCAGCACCTCGTCCATCTCCAGCGAGACCAGCAGTACCGCCTTGCCCTTGTTGCGTTGCTCAACGATCTGCTTGTGGATGAATTCGATGGCGCCCACATCCAGGCCGCGGGTGGGTTGGACAGCGATCAGCAGCGCAGGGTCCTTGTCGATCTCGCGGGCGATAATGGCCTTCTGCTGGTTGCCGCCGGACATGCTGCGTGCGGTGGTGATGGGTCCTTGGCCTGAACGGATGTCGTACTGCTCGATGAGCTTTTCGGCGTACTGGCGTATATTGTTGCGCTGGAGGAAGCCCAGTTTTGAGAACGTGGGTTCGAAGTATCGCTGAAGGACGATATTGTCCTCCAGAGAGTAATCAAGGACCAGACCGTGCTTGTGACGGTCCTCGGGAATGTGACTCATGCCATCCAACGAGCGCTGGCGGATAGAGGTCTTGGTCAGGTCTTTGCCATCCAGCGTGATGGTGCCGGAGGAAAGGGGCTCCAGACCGGACAGTCCATAGACGAAATCAGTCTGGCCGTTGCCGTCGATGCCTGCGATACAGACGATCTCGCCCTCGCGCACCTGAAGGGATACATTCTTTACGGCGTTGCCCGGGTGGCTGTGGGACTTCACGGACATGTTCCTCACGTCCAGGATCACCTTGCCGGGGTGACACTCGGGTTTTTCAACGTGGAAGCTGACGTTGCGCCCGACCATCATGGACGAAAGATCCTCCATGGTGACGTCCTTGGTTTCCACCGTGCCGATGTACTTGCCCTTGCGCAGCACCGAGCAGCGGTCGGCAACAGCCATGATCTCCGCCAGCTTGTGGGAGATGAACAGTATGCTCTTGCCCTCGGCTGCGAGATTCTTCATGATCTGCATCAGTTCGTCGATCTCCTGGGGCGTCAGCACGGCGGTGGGCTCGTCGAAGATCAGTATCTCGTTGTCACGGTACAGCATCTTCAGGATCTCGGTGCGCTGCTGCATGCCAACCGTGATGTCGGCGATTTTCGCGTCAGGGTCCACCTGCAAACCATAGCGCTTTGAAAGCTCGATCACGCGCTCGCGGGCTTCAGCCTTCTGCAAAAAGCCCAGCTTGCTGGTGGGTTCCACGCCGAGAATGATGTTGTCCAGCACCGTGAAGCATTCCACAAGCTTGAAGTGCTGGTGCACCATGCCGATGCCCAGGTCGTTGGCGTCGTTGGGGTTGTTGATGTGAACGACCTTGCCGTCCTTCTTGATCGTACCTTCCTCGGCCTGGTACAGCCCGAACAGCACACTCATCAGCGTCGATTTGCCCGCGCCGTTTTCACCCAGCAGGGCATGGATCTCGCCTTTTTTCAGCTGTAGCGTGATGTCGTCGTTGGCGATGATGCCGGGGAAACGCTTCGTGATGTGCAGCATTTCAATGGCATACTGGTTCTCCAATTCCGATCCCCCCTCTTTTGAATGGGATTAAAAAAGTCGGCGATTCTTTCACAAAAGCCTCCGAAGGCGCTCCGGGGGCTTTTGTAAAAGAACCGGGAAAAGTATTCCCCGGTTCATGGATGATTACTTCACCGTGCCCAGATCGTTCACGGTGATGGCGGTGGCGGGCATGGCGTCGATGGCGTCGGATACGGTGATCTCGCCATTGTACATCTTGGCCACCAGGTCGTTGTAGTCAGCCTCGGTGAAGCTGTCGGAGAAATGGGTGGAGGGCGCCAGCTGGACGTAGTTCATGGAAGGCTCGGTGCCAACATGGCGCTGGTCACGGTCAGGCCCTCGCCATAGGTGCCGTCGATGATGGCAGCCTGGTCCACGTCAACGCCGATGACCTTGCCGCCATCCACCTTCGCGGCGGCCTCAGCCGCAGAGGAGTAGATGCCGCCGCCGCAGGCGAACACGACCTGCACGCCCAGGGTCTGATACCAGTTATCCATGTAGGCGGTGATGTCGGCGTCGCCGAAGAACTGGTTGCCATAAACATATTCCACGGTCACGTCGCCGGTAATGCCCAGTTCCTCAGCCGCAGCGTTGGCGCCCTGCACAAAGCCGAAGCCATAGCGCACGACGGCGGGAACGGCCATGCCGCCCAGGAAGCCCAGGTGCTTGTAGCCAAGCTTCACAGCCGCGTAGCCGGCCATGTAGCCGCACAGCTCTTCCTTATAGACCGCGCAGTACACATTGCTGGCCACGGCAGCGCCGCCCAGGTCGCCCTCGGAGACGTCCAGGGCGATGAAGCAGGTGTCCTCGTACTCTTCCTGCACTTCGGCGATGGTCTCGCCAAAGGCATAGCCGGGCATGACGATCACGTTGTAGCCGTCGTCGTCGGCCTTTTCGACCATGGCCACGCGTTCGGCGGTGGAATCGCCGTTGGGCTTGTAATAGGTGAAATCGATGCCGTTGGCTTCGCAGAAGGCCTTGCAGGCTTCATAGGTGGTCTGGTTAAAGGACTGGTCGGTGATGTCGCCGTAGTCTGTGATCATGGCCACGCGGTAGTCGCCCTCGGCGAACGCCGCGACGGACATCAACATCAGGACTGCCAGCAAAACAGAGACGAGCTTTTTCATGGGTCAATTCCTCCTTTTCACGTAAGCATTGTAAATGCTCCGTAAGTATTATAACAGAATCAGGCTGATTTGAAAAGCCGTAAATACACAAAAAATCAAAAAACATGCTACAATAACAACGACAGGGTTATGTAAAAATTAACGTTTTCTGCACTGCGCACACATCTTGACATCGGATATATCTAATTATATAATTGACTTTGAGAAAATGGAATACAGAAATGTCATATTTTTCGATCGGTTATTCGGAGGCGCACGCCTCCTGAAATAACAAATCATTAAGGAGGAGAACACAATGAAGAAGATCCTGGTTCTCGTGCTGGCCCTCGTGCTGGCGCTGTCCTGCTTCACCGCCATGGCGGAGATGAAGGACGAGTACAACATCGGCGTACTGGTTTGGAAGTTTGACGACGCTTATGGCTCCACCGTCCGTCAGGGCATGACCAAGTGGGCTGAGATCGTCGGCGAAGAGCTGGGCTGCAAGATCAACCTGAACATGCAGGATTCCGGCGACGATATGGCCAAGCAGGTCGAGCAGGCGCAGCAGATGGTCGGCCAGAAGCCCGATTTCATCATCATCAACCTGTCCGAGGCCGCTTCCGGCCAGACCCTGGTGGATATGTTCACCGAGGCGGGCATCCCCTTCCTGTTCTACAACAAGCCCATCTCCGACGAGACCAAGCAGTCCGTGCTGGTTGACACCGGCTCCTTCTTCGTGGGCACGCTGCCCCGCGAGGCGGGCGACATGCAGGGCGAGATCCTGGCCGACCTGTGGGCTGCCGATCCTTCCGCCATCGACCTGAACGGCGACGGCAAGGTGCAGTTCGTCGAGTTCGAGGGCGAGCCCAACAACGCCGAGGCCATTGCCCGTTCCCAGTATTCCCAGGAGACCGCCGAGGCTCTGGGCGTGCCGCTGGAGATGGTCGTTGAAGACTGGATCGTCGCCAACTGGGATACCGCTCAGGCTCAGGAGAAGATGCTGGCGACCTGGTCCGCCCATCCCGAGATCGAAGTTGCCTTCTGCAACAACGACCAGATGGCCACCGGCGTCATCGCCGCTCTGAACCAGTCCGGCTACAACACCGGCAACGAAGGCGATCCCAAGATCACCGTCATCGGCGTTGACGCGGTTGACGAGGCGATCGAGGCGATCAAGGCCGGCAAGATGACCGCTACCGTCAAGCAGGACGGCGACGCCATGGGCGAGGCCAACATCCGCTTTGCGATGAACTACCTGCTGAAGGGCAACTGGATGGACGGCCTGGAGAGCAAGTATAAGCTGAACGACGACGGCTGCTCCGTGTTCATTCCCTACGCGAAGATCACCGCCGACGCGATCCAGTAATCAGAGTTCTCGAATCATTCCGATCCGTGAAGTCAAACGGTTCCGGCGACTTCGGTCGCCGGAACCGTATTTGAAGTCATGTGAAGAGACAGTGTTTCCGGAAACAGTGGTTTCGGGAGCGATTACAGGAAGCACTGTTTGCAGAAACATTGTTTCTAAGCGCTACATATTTTAGTGAAAAGTGGTGAAGCGAAATCATGTCCGAACAACAGTACCTGCTTGAGATGATGGACATCGAAAAGCAGTTCCCCGGCGTCAAGGCGCTGGACCACGCGAAGCTGCAGCTGAGGCCGGGCACGGTACACGCGCTGATGGGTGAGAACGGCGCCGGTAAATCCACGCTGATGAAGTGCCTGTTCGGCATCTACACCCGCGACGGCGGCACCATCACCATGGATGGCAAGCCCGTCACCTTTACCAGCCCCCGCGATGCGCTGGACAACGGCGTCGCCATGGTGCACCAGGAGCTGAACCAGGTGCTGCGCCGCTCCGTCATGGAGAACATGTACCTGGGCCGTTTCCCGACCACGAAGCTGGGCATGGTGGATTCCCGGAAGATGTTCAACGAGACCAAGGCCATATTTACCGCCCTTGAAATCGACGTGGATCCCCGGGCCATCATCGGCACCCTCTCCGTTTCCAAGCGGCAGATGGTGGAAATCGCCAAGGCCGTGTCCTACAACGCGCGGATACTGGTGCTGGACGAGCCCACCTCCTCGCTGACCGAGGACGAGGTCGAACACCTGTTCCGCATCATGAACCGGCTGACGGCAGACGGCGTGGGCATCATCTATATTTCCCATAAAATGGATGAGATTCTGCGCATATCGGACGACGTGACGATCATGCGCGACGGCCAGTGGGTGGCCACGCGGCCCGCCAAGGAGCTGACCACCGACGAGATCATCCGCCTGATGGTTAACCGCGAGATGACCAACCGCTTCCCGCCCAAGAACAACAAACCCGGCAACGTGCTGATGGACGTCAAGGGCGTGACGGGCATGTACGAGCCCACCTGCCACGATGTCACCTTCCAGCTGCACGAGGGCGAGGTGCTGGGCGTGGCGGGCCTGGTGGGCTCGCGCCGCACCGAGCTTCTGAACACGCTGTTCGGCTACTTCACCAAGGGCGGCGGCGAGGTCACCGTGCGCGGCAAAAAGATCGACAACGCCACCACGGACGAGGCCCGGAACAACGGCTTCGCCCTGATCACCGAGGAGCGCCGCGCCACCGGCATCTTCGGCGAGGGCAGCATCACGTTCAATTCCATCATCTCCAATGTAAACGCCTATGGCAAGCCCCTCCTGAACGGCAGGAAGATGGACAAGGACACCCAGTGGGTCATCGATTCGATGCGGGTCAAGACGCCGTCCAAGCGCACCCACATCAAGAGCCTTTCCGGCGGCAACCAGCAGAAGGTCATCATCGGCCGGTGGCTGCTCACCAACCCGGATGTGCTGCTGCTGGACGAACCCACCCGAGGCATCGACGTCGGTTCAAAGTATGAGATCTACGAACTGATACTGAACCTGGCGGAGCAAGGCAAGGGCGTCATGATGGTTTCCTCCGAAATGCCGGAGCTTCTGGGCATCTGCGACCGCATACTGGTCATGTCCAACGGCCAGCTTGCGGGCATCGTGGAGCGCGGCAAGGACTTCGGTGGCATCCCCGGCGAGCAGGAGACGATCATGGCCCTGGCCGCCAAGTATGTCTGACATTCAGCGTTTGGAAGAGAGGAAAAACAAGATGAAAAAGAGAATTGCCAGCATTATCATGTTGGTGGTGCTGATCGTCGGTATCGCCATGGCTGCCTATGGCATCAGCGGCCGGAATATCTATGCCAACGCCGCGAACATGATGGGCGTCACCCAAAAGGACGCCATGACCTATATTCAGGACCCCTCCCAGCTGAGCGAGCTGGGCGACATCAGCAAGATCGGCGCCGACAAGGTCAAGGGCTTCCTGAAGAGCCTGGGACTGGATGCCTCCGCCGTGGACGCGGCGGTGGACGCCAGGGCCGGCTACGAGGATGCCATAGCCGCGTCGAAGGATCGCAACGCCTTCCTCGAGTACGCCAAGAGCGTGGACGAGACCGTGACCGACGACAATTTCAACGATCTGGTCATGGACCACGACCGCAGCGACCCGATGCGCGTCGATATGGCGAAGTCGAAGCTGAACGTCAGCGACGAGGAATTCGAGGCGCTCGCCGGCAACGGCGCGATTCTGGACCTGTACCGCCAGGGCCTGCCGAAGCTGCTTGAGAACAAGCACATGACCAACGGCGTGCTGGTGATGTTCGGCGGCTTCATACTGATCGTCGCGGCGGGCGCGTATTTCCTGATCGCGGCCATGAGCCTCAAGCCCCGTGCCCGCACCCACGCGGCCAACCCCAAGGTGGAGAAGATCACCGCGATACTGCTCAACTACGCGCTGTTCATCATCATGGGCCTGATCCTGGTCGTGGTTTCCATCATGCGGCCCGACTTCCTGTCCATGAGCAACATTCTGAACATCCTTCAGAACGCTTCCACCAAGGGCATACTGGCCCTGGGCTGCGCGGGCCTGATCGTGCTGGCCGGTACCGACCTTTCCATCGGCCGCGTGCTGGGCCTGTCCGGCGCTGTGACCGCCTCCCTGGTGCAGTCGGTCACCTACGTCGCCCGCATGTATCCCACCGTCGTCACCCCGGTCAAGGGCCTGCTGCTGCTGATCCCGCTGTTCTCGTCCATCGCCGTTTCGGTGCTGTTCAGCATGATCAACGGCTTTGGCGTCGCCAAGCTGCATCTGCATGCCTTCATCGTCACCCTGGGCACCCAGCTGATCGCCTACGGCGCGAACTGCCTGTACATCGAATCCCAGCCCTCCGGCACGGCTCAGGCGCTGTCCACCTTTGAACAGGGCTTCCTGAACCTCTCCGCGGGCGCTTTCAACATCGGCTCCATCCGCGTGCCCATCGTGGTCATCTACTTCCTGGTGCTGGCCTTCATCGTATGGGTCATCTGGAACAAGACGACGCTGGGCAAGAACATGTTCGCCGTGGGCGGCAACACCGAGGCCGCCGCGGTTTCCGGCGTGAACGTGGCCAAGACCATCATGCTGGTCTACCTGATGGCGGGCGTGCTGTACGGCATCTCCGCGTTCCTCGAGGCAGGCCGCATCACCTCCGTCGGCGCGAACACCGGCCTGAACTACGAGACCGACGCCATCAGCGCGGTCGTGGTCGGCGGCGTCTCCTTCTCCGGCGGCGTCGGCACCATCCAGGGCGTCGTGATCGGCGCGATCATATTGCAGGCCATCAACTACGCGCTGCAGTTCCTGGGCGTCAACCCCTATATTCAGTACATCATTCGCGGTCTGATCATCATACTGGCCGTCTCCATCGACGTGCGCAAGTACATCGTGAAGAAGTAATATGGGACTGCTCGGCGATTTGAACGACCCCCATCGCGCCGCCAGGGCGCGCATGGAGGCGGAGGAAAAGAAGTTCAAGCAAAGTCGGGAGGCCGGCGGCACCGACGCGGCGGGGACCCCCCTGCCGCGCCGGCCCCAGCGCTACAAGCTGTACGACCGCATCAAGGACAGGGTGTCGGTGACGACGATGAACGTCATCATCGGCGCGACGGTCCTGCTGCTGGTCCTGGCGCTGATCGTCGGCATCGCGACGGGAAACCCGCAGTAGAACCTTTTCCGACCGAACCATAAGACTATCCAGCGGCGGCGTCCACGCGGCCACGGTATTCCCGCAAATACAGGATACCGTGGCCGCGCAGGCGCCGCCGCTGCTGTTCTGCCCGGTCGGAGCATTCACGCCATCTTCAGCATTTCCTCCTTCAGCTTGCCGATGATGCGCTTTTCCAGGCGGGATATGTAGCTCTGGGATATGCCCATCATGTCCGCGACCTCCTTTTGGGTATGTTCCTTGGCCGCGCCGAGACCATAGCGCAGGCCGACGATGTACCTTTCCCGCTCGTTCAGCTTGTCGATGGCGGTGTGCAGCATCTGTTTTTCCACGTCTGCCTCCAGGTCCTTGCTGACCAGGTCCGGCTCGGTGCCCAGTATGTCCGAAAGCAGCAGCTCGTTGCCATCCCAGTCGGTGTTCAGCGGTTCGTCGAAGGAGACCTCCGATTTCAGCCGGTTCGACTTGCGCAGCACCATCAGGATTTCGTTCTCGATGCACCTGGAGGCGTAGGTCGCGAGCTTGATGTTCTTGTCCGGGTCGAAGGAGTTGACCGCCTTGATCAATCCGATGGCGCCGATGGAGATGAGATCCTCGATGCTGATGCCGGTGTTCTCGAATTTGCGGGATATGTACACCACGAGCCGCAGGTTTCTTTCGATCAGTGTGGCCCGCGCGCCGTTATCGCCGGCGTTGGATCGGCGTATCAGCGCGATTTCCTCATCCCTGGAGAGCGGCGGCGGCAGCAGATCGCTGCCGCCGATATAGCAGACGGACCCGCGGCGAATCTGCACGATGAGGCCGAATATGGATTGACGTATGGATTTCAGAGCCATGTTTTCATCCCCCTTTAAGGTTTTACACTGTAGTAGCTTGCAAGCTCGGGCGGCGCAAGGGCCTGGCACAACCCCGGAAGGGGCCCAGGCGCTACGGCAACCCATATATCCGGCCCGCGGCGCCTGCTGTGTCCGCTGCCGATCCACAGCGCGTCTGGTCGAAAACAGGTCATGCTGCCCTCGCCCCCGATCGCGCCGAAGCGCAGCATGCGGCAGCCGTCCTCAGGCAGTATGTCCCGAACCAGCTGCGCCTCCGCAATGAGCACCGGCAGCCCCGAAAGCGGCTCCCGCAGGCGGTTTCCGGTGTCGATCAAAGCGGGAAAGCGAACGCTGTGGCCGTCCCTCGAAAGGCACAGGGATACCTGCCAGTCCCCGCTGCCCGGTGGTCGTCCGGCACAGGCCAGCAGCGTCAGCGCCCCGCCCGCTGCAAGGCAAAGGGGCGCGGACAGCATGCCGGGCAAGGGCATCAGGCGGGCGATTCCGCCGCATAGCAGCGCCTGGCCGACGAGCGTCAGCGTCAAGACCGCCCATTGCCTCGGCGCGACGCCCCGGGTGACGATCAGCGCGGCGAAGGCTGGAGAAGCCAATGCGACGAACCAGGCCAATATCGGCTTTATGGCGGACAGGAGCGCCAGCGCGGCGCACAACGCGTCCGCCGCGAGCACCCTGCGCCAGCTGAACAATCCCATTGACCGGCTGACGCAGGCCAGCAGAGCGAAATCCGCGATCAGGTTGACTGCAAGGAAGCCCTCGATGCTCAACGCCCAATCACCTCGCGCAATCATCATAGCCAATGGGGCCCCTGAATCTCAAGAATCTGGTGTCGAAGCCCGTGGGAAAAAGATCGGGGAGATTCGAGCCATTTTTATCCAACCGCGGGCGGTTTTCGACAGTGACGCATGCCACAGGCGAGGGGAGAACGGTATGAAGTGCGACTGCACCGCATTTTGCTTCAGCCGGGACGCCTGTTGACGCGGGCTTTGACGCCTTTCGAGGAATTGTCGAATGATTGGAAAATGTCGGGCCATTTCGAAATAAATTGTGTTTGTCGCGCGAAAAACGCGGCTTCCCAACAGGATTCGGGAACCGCTTTGCGATGCGCCGCATAGGGTGATAGCGGGAGGGGATGGCATGAGTTTCTCAGAGATTCGGCGCAAGGACGTCATCAATATCAGCGACGGAAGGAAGCTGGGCAAGCCGATCGACCTGATATTGAACGATTCCGCCTGCGTCCAGGCGCTGGTGGTGCCCGAGGGCTCCGCCGGGCTGCTGGGCTTTTTGAAGCAGGATCGGGAGGGCTGCGTCATCGATTGGTCCAGGGTGCGCCGCATCGGGGATGACGTAATACTGGTGGAGCTGGATTGCAAGGGCGGACATGAAGCACAGTGACGCAATCAGAGTGTGTTTCGAAAATGCGCTTCAGGCTTTTTAAAACACAATCCAATGATTTAGCGCCAAGAAAGATGCGTTGAACGCTTGACCATCGCGGAGACAATCTGATATAATATTTAAGGAAACACCGCACAATGCTCGCAGCACATTAACGGCTGAATTTCAGCCATCTGCTGTCTGCAAAACCCTCGATTACGCAAACAGGTAACCTTCGGTTTTTGCAGTTTGCATCTGACTAAAATTCATCTCGTTACTGCACGACTCGATTATGCGGCGTTTCCTTAAAAAGCAAATATAAACCTGCGAAGAACAGGCATTGTCTCAACGAACGGGAGGTACATTATGGAACAGAAGAGGAGATTGGTTACCCGCAGCGATTTTGACGGTCTGGCTTGCGCGATGATGCTGAAGGAGCTTGACCTGGTGGACGAGATCAAGTTCGTACACCCGAAGGATGTGCAGGATGGCAAGATCGAGCTTTCGGAGCACGACATTACCACCAATCTGCCCTACGACCCCAGGGTGGGCATCGCCTTTGACCACCATGAATCCGAAATGGACCGGCTGAAGGCCCAGGAGACGGGCGGCAAGCTGATTATCGACCCCAACGCCCGCAGCGCGGCGCGGGTGGTGTACGATTACTACGGCGGCAAAAAGGCGTTTCCCCGGGTCAGCGAGGAGCTGATGACGGCGGTGGACAAGGGCGACAGCGCGGATTTCACCGTAGATGAGATCCTCCATCCCAAGGGATGGGTGCTGCTGCACTACCTGATGGACCCGCGCACCGGCTTGGGCCGCTTCCGCCAGTTCCGCATCTCCAACTATGACCTGATGATGGAGCTGATCAGCTATTGCATGGAGCACACCATCGACGAAATCCTGGCCCTGCCCGACGTGAAGGAGCGCGTGGACCTGTACTTTGAACAGGCCGATCTGTTCGTGGAGCAGCTCAAGCGCATCTCCAAGCTGCACGGCAAGGTGATCGTGATGGATCTGCGCAACGAGGAGGTCATCCACGCGGGCAACCGCTTCATGATCTATGCGCTGTATCCCGAGGCTCAGATCTCGGTGCACGTCGCCTGGGGCTTCCGCAAGCAGAACACCGCCGTGATGATCGGCAAGTCCATCGTGAACAAGGCGTCTACGGTGGACATCGGCGAGCTGTGCCTGAAATACGGCGGCGGCGGCCATCGTAACGCCGGCACCTGCCAGCTGGAAAACGACGTGGTGGACAGCCAGCTGCCCGACATCATCGCGGCGTTGAACGGCTGAGAAGGATGAGCGGAGGCTTTGAGCAATGAAAAGGATGCTTGTATTCGCGTTGGCGCTGATGCTTGTCCTGGGCATGGCGACGGCTGAGACGGGCCTCGCCAATCCCTGGACGCCGACCACGGCCCAGGGACTGATGGATACGCTGGGCCTGCAGCTGGGCCTGCCCGACGGCGCGACGAACGTCAGATGGCAGATGATGGAATCCCAGCAGATGGGCGAGGTGCAGTTTACCTGGCAGGGCGTGGACTATACCGCCCGCGTCCAGCCCACCGATGAGTTTGAGGACATCTCCGGCATGTATTACAAGTGGGACACGGAGACGGACTGCACCGTCGGCCGCTGCAAGGGCGTCTGCCGCCGGGCGCACGAGGGGGAGAATACCATAGACGTGTGCCTGTGGCATGACGACTTGACGGGACTGATGTATTCGGTGAGCGTCGTGGACACCGACCTGGACGGCTTTGACATCCTCGCGGCGGCGGAGATACTCTATATCCCGATGCAGACCGAATAGCGCAGACAGTACGGCATGGGCCGTTGCGGCGGCGAAGCGTTGCGCAATCAGGCAAGGCATAGGGTACCGGTCCTTCGACTTCGCCTCCGCTCGGGATGACAGCATGCCGTTTGTCGTCAAAGGCTATGATTTGAAATAGCAACAGACGATCTTCAAGTGAAAATGGCCAACCCCCCGAAAACTGTGTGTTTTCGGGGGGTTGGTGGAAAAGAAAGGATATAAAACCCTCGCGGCAGTTATCGCACTCAACTACCTTACTGTGATCGTTGGCGAAAACTGCACTACGTCTTTGATACGGATTCAGGGGCGTGAACGGAGGGCTCTTTTTCTGGCAAAAAGGGCTCGTTCGAGCCTTCCTGTGAAATTAACAGAAAAATACTGAAGTCGGGTGTGGACCCGGCTATGTTTATGAGATGAAATCGGCAGTAACGGAGTAAGCGCAATGAAAAGTGCAGGAATTGGGGAGAAAATCATTGTTCTGGGCTGTTCGGGAAGCGGAAAAAGCACATTTGCAAAAAGGCTGCATGCCTGCACAGGGCTTCCGCTGATTCACCTTGATAACATCTGGTGGAAGCCAGATCGCACCCATATCAGCCGTGATGAATTTGATCAGCAGCTGGCAGTTTTGCTGCAAGGCGAGAAATGGATAATGGACGGTGATTACAGCAGAACCTACGAAGTAAGATTCCGCGCATGTGACACAATCATCTTCCTTGATTACAGCGAAGAGGAATGCATGAACGGAATCATTGATCGGGTAGGAAAAAGCAGGACAGACATCCCGTGGGTCGAGCATCAGGTAGATCCTGAATTGGTAGAACTTGTCAGGAATTACAACAGGGACAATCGTCCGATCCTATATTCGCTGATAGACAAATACCCGGAAAAGCAGACGCTCATTTTCAAAACGCGTTCGCAGGCTGATGACTGGCTTGAGTCTCGAAACGCATAGTGCGTGGGGGCTGCCATGAAGCAAATATCGAATCGGGAATATGGCAAGTTCCGGCAGTACCGGACCGACAAGCCGGAAGTGGTGGACAAGCTGCTGATTCAATGCCTGTTGAGGCACAAGGTACAAATTCAAGGACGATACGGCGAAAGACAGAACTACAAGAAGGCGCTGAACAAGCTGCGCGGGTATTCCATATCGTCCCAAAATAAGCGCGATGACGTGGCAGACGCGTTCGCGCAACTTGCTTTATATTCAGAGAGCATGGGTGGGGCGAAGGTGAAAGTGATATCGAGGCTGTTCAAAATGAATTGCGGATTTGGTATTGCAATCCATCTCATGGTATAGTATAATGTTACCATTACATTATGTTGGAGGGAATACCATGAAACAGAGTAGAAGAATCGTTGCTTTGTTGCTTGCGCTGATAATCGTGTCGGCGCTGTTGCCGGTGTCGTCGTTTGCGGCGTACAAGTATCAGAATTTGAAGTTCAATCAGTGGTACAAACTAAAGGATTATGACTACGATAAATACGATACTGTATACAAAATAAGAGTAACGGCAGATACAGCCATTATAATGAATTGGAAGAATCAGAAAGATGATGATGTGTATGCAACTATATATTCAGATAAAGAATGCGATGAATCGGTGGAGGATATTTTGGATTCCAACAAAAGTTCTGGACAAAATGGTGTAGTTCTATATCCTGGTACATACTATTTACGTATGCACGATGATAAGGAAACAACGCAAGTAAAATTCATAAAGAAGTCGGTTAAGTCAATAAATAAGCCAAATTATTGCTTACAGAATGCAATCAGCCTTAAAGCGAAGAAACAGGTTGAATTTGCTCAAACGCAAAAACAAAATTATGATCGCTGGTATAAAATAAAGCTAACCAAAAGTCAAAAAATCACGATTACAACAAACAAAATACCAGAATCTTACTATATTTACGATAGCAACTTGAATGAAATCAGGTGCAAGGGTAATAGTTCAAACCACACTATTACAACTTATGGTAATCAATCAAAAGGAACATATTATATTGTTTTCTATGATAATGTTAGTGAATTATATGACAACGGACATTATCACATTTTTTCATGGAAGTGACCACATAACAATCGGCGGCGCTCAGTTACGAGCGCCGTTTTTTGCACTATGCGGATGTAAAGTAAAAATGCTTGACAGTAAAATAGAAAGGATTAACAACGACCTTCAATAATATGATAGTATTGAAAACAAAAGAAAACCCCCGAAAACTTCGCGTTTTCGGGGCTTCTGGCGGAGAAGGAGGGATTTGAACCCTCGCGGCAGTTATCCCACCCTACTCCCTTAGCAGGGGAGCCCCTTCAGAGAGAGGGATTCGAACCCCCGGTGCCTTTCGGCATCACTGGTTTTCAAGACCAGCGCCTTAAACCACTCGGCCATCTCTCCTGAACCAAACCAGCGACAATTATTATAACAGAGATCGGGGCCGCTGTCAACCGATTTGCGGAAGATTATTCGGCGTATGGCTGAATTTTTCAGGATTTTAAAGGAAACGGCAGGGGAGCGCCGATGCATGCGCGCCGCCCTGCCGGACCTTTCGTCATGCCTCTGTTCCGAGAAGACCGATTTCTTCGGCATGCGCCCGCATGCCGTCGATGCAGATGGCGGCGACATCCTTCACGTCCATGCCCAGCATCTCGCAGCCCTTCAACACCAGCGCCCGGTCGCACTTGGCGGCGAACTTCTTGTCCTTGAATTTCTTCATAAAGCTCTTGATTTCAAGATCCGTGATGCCCTTGGGCCGCATTCTGGCACAGGCCTGTATGATGCCGGTCAGCTCGTCCACGGTGAACAGGGATTTTTCCAGGTTGGTTACGGGCTCTACATCGGTGCAGATGCCGTAGCCGTGGCTGAGTATGGCGCGCACTTCGTCGGGCTCAACGCCCGCGGCCAGTAGCGGTTCGGCGGTGTGCTGCAGGTGTTCCTCGGGGTATTTCTCGTAATCGTAGTCGTGCAGTATGCCGATGGCCTGCCAGTGCTCCACGTCCTCGCCAAAGTGTTCGGCCATTGCGCCCATGGCGTAGGCGACGTTCAGCGCGTGGATGAGCAGGTGTTCCTCGGTGACCATCGTGCCGTTGAGCTCGCGGGCCCTTTCCATTGTAAGCATGGTATTCCTCCCTCAATCGTCGGGGTTCTGAATGGCCGCTGCGGCGTTTCCTTAATGACACTCGGCAACAGCGCGTTCATTTTTCAGACACCCTACAGTGTAGCACAGGCGGCCGCGCATTGCAATACGCTGACCGCCCTTATTTTAGAGTGTGTTTCCAAATGCCTGAAGTGCATTTTCGGCGTCTTTGACTGCATTTCTGTGTTGCTTTTCCTTGCCTTAGTGGCGGCAAGTCAAGAAATCAGCAGACAGCAGGCGGCTGAAATTCAGCCGTTAATGCGCCATGAGCATTGTGCGGTATTTCCTTAATAACGCTCGTCGGCGGCGCGTTCGTTTTGCAGACACCCTACAGTGTAGCACAGGCGGCCGCACATTGCAATACGCTGACCGCCCATATTTTAGCCTTCCATGCAGTCTGCACCCTGAATCCGACCGACGTCGGTATTGTCTGCCCTTCGGTCGCGCAGCGCCGGCACCGGGTTGGGGGCGACTTCGAAGCGGTAGTCCTCGCCGTCGCGCCCGATGAGGCGCTGAATGACGGCATGGCTCTCCACGTCGTTCAGGTCGTGGTTCACGATCCCCTGGTATTTGAAGAAATCGGCGTTGGGACTCAGGTCGTTCACGCTGGTCCAGTCCTCCCGGAGGGCCGTGTTGCAAACGGTGCCGCCCAATACCTGCCGCACATACTCGATGTTGCCGGTCAGCTGCAATGGATCGGGGAAGGCGCCGTCCGGGATGACCTGATTGGCCTCCTTGCCCTCGTAGGTTTCCAGCAGCTCCGCCGCGGCGTGCAGATGGCTGACCTCCTGCTCGAAGAGCAGCTTCCAGACGTCCCTGATGCGGGGATCGGTCTCCGTCTCCATGGCCGACCAGTAGAGATAGCATTCGGTATACTGGTGGTTGAGGCACCCCTCCAGCCAGGTCTGCTCGGTATCCATCAGGCAGCCGTACTGGGTGACGTGCTGCTCCTCCACCATGCCGATCTCTCGATACAGCTTCTGTCCCCGGGCCGTCGGATAGAAGCCCGCCACGTTCATATAATAGTTCATGGTCTGCTGCTCGGCGGCGGTGATGATGGCGGTGCACAGCCGTGTCTGGGGCGAGGCGGTCTGGTTCTGGATGTGGAACTTCACCGAGTCGAAGGGATGGCGGTGATGGGCGATGGTGGGCCGACCGGGCATGATCTCGGTATAACGCCCCACCAACAGCTCGGCGTGTATGTGGTCGTCGAAATCCATCAGGTCGGCGTAGCGGTACAGGTGGTCGAAGTCCTCCAGCAGCGCAAAATCCAGCGCTTGCCTGACATAGGGGTTGTCCTCCCGCTGGGCCAGCCCGGCGGTCAGGTCCACGGCCAGCTGCTCGTAGCCGATGGTGTGCTCCAGTATCGTCTCGTCGGCGGGCTTGAGGGCGGCCACCAGCTTTTGCTGCTGCTGCTCCAGCCGACGCAACAGGGCGATCTGGCGGCGCAGCTCGTTGTCGGCGGTGTGGCGGGAGAACTGGTGCCCGTACCAGACGGCTTCAAATTCCGTGCCGTTCATCAAAATGACGCGGCAGCGGGTGTAGGGGTCCACCGCGCGTCGGTCGTAGGGGAGGGGCGTCAGCTGACGCCAGTTCATGATCAGGTCCTCCAGTTTGCGGGGCTTCAGGTCGAACGGATTCATATGCATGCTCCTTGTCAATATGATGCGCAAGCGCCCTGCCTATTGTATGCGCGGCGAGTGGGGAATATACGCAAAACGCTTCCCAGGTTAAACCGGCGATTCAGCGGCGGGGTATCCTTAACCCGACAGCCCGGCGCGTTCATACTGTGAAAGGTACAGTTGACGCACAGTTTATAATTGGGTAGTATATTGTTATCGCATAGAAGGAAGGTGGATGCGTGAACGAAGTCAAGAAACCGAGAAAACCGATGATGTTTTACTATGCGCTGGCGCTGCTGGCGATCGTGCTGTTTAACAGCCTCGTCGCGCCGCTGCTGTTCAGCCCCCGCGTGACCGAGGTGGACTACAGCGAATTCATGCGCATGACCCAGAACAAGCAAATCGCCGAGGTGATGGTTGAGAACAACCAGATCCTCTTCAAGGACAGCGCGGGAAAGCTGTACAATACCGGCCTGATGGACGATCCCCAGCTGACCCAGCGGCTGTATGAATCCGGCGCGAAATTTTCCAGCCAGATCGTCAAGGAGATGTCGCCGATACTGTCGCTGCTGCTGTCCTGGGTGCTGCCGCTGGTGCTGATGATCGGCCTTGGCCAGTATTTCAGCAAAAAGCTGGTGGAGAAGGCCGGCGGCGGCGCGGGCAGCATGATGTTCGGCCTGGGCAAGAGCAACGCCAAGGTGTATGTGAAATCCACAACGGGCATCAAATTCGACGACGTGGCCGGCGAGGACGAGGCCAAGGAAATCCTGTCTGAAATCGTGGATTTCCTGCACAATCCCAAAAAATACGAGGAGATCGGCGCGAAGATGCCCAAGGGCGCGCTGCTGGTGGGCCCTCCCGGCACGGGCAAGACGCTGCTGGCGAAGGCCGTGGCGGGCGAGGCCGACGTGCCCTTCTTCTCCATCTCCGGCTCCGAATTCGTGGAGATGTTCGTGGGCATGGGCGCGGCGAAGGTTCGCGACCTGTTCAAGCAGGCCAACGAAAAGGCCCCCTGCATCGTGTTTATCGACGAGGTGGACGCCATCGGCGGCAAGCGCGACGGGCGCATCGGCGGCAACGACGAGCGGGAGCAGACCCTGAACCAG
>CACYZW010000075.1 GCA_902778995.1 uncultured Eubacteriales bacterium | reverse complement strand
CGCGCCTGCCGCAGGCAGTGGCGCGACTGCTATCCGAAAAAGGCGCCCACAGATGTTGCATTTTTATTTGAGAAGAGTATTAATGCGCCATGAGCATTGTGCGGTATTTTTTTAAGTATACCACGTCATCGGAATGATATGCAACAATAATGCAAAAAACAAGGGGATATTATTCCGATAAAAAGCAAAGAAAACCGCCTCAAAACGCCTGTTTGCGCGTCTTGGGGCGGTTCCCGTTTTGGGCTGAAATCGTCCTACGGCCCGTCGCTCGCGGCGGCTTCGCCGTTGGCGGTCCAGCACTCGGGGCAGCGGGTCAGCCCCGCCACAAGGGCGTTGACCAGTATGCCCTGGGTGGCGTGGGTCATGCCCGAGCAGGTGGCATAGGAGTGGAAATAGGGGTTGCCGGGCTCGGCGAACACCGTGGATTCCGCGTTTGGGCAGCAGGTGGGGCACGCCGGTCGGTTCTGCTTGAGCATATCCGACAGCAGCACCTGCTGGGCGTTCTGCATGCCCGAGCACGTGGGGTTGACGTGGTAATACGTGCCCTTGGGCGTGGCGTAAACATAGTAGCCGGAGGGCTGCTCCGCCTCGGTCTCGGTTTCGGCCAGGGCCTCGGTCTCGTCCGTGCCGCCGATGCACACCGGACAGCGCTTCTTGCCCGTGACCCGCGCCTCGGCGTAGGTGACGTGGCTGGCGTTGCGCATGCCGGAGCATTCGTCGTTCACATGGTAATAGGTGCCGTCCACGGTGCAGTAGACCTCCTTGGCCGCGTTGGGACAGCAAGTCGTGCAGGCGGTCTTGGCCATCAGCAGCGCGTCCTTCAGGCTCACCTCGTGGGCGCTGCTGCCCATGTCGCTGCAAGCGGCGTCGGTGTGGAAGAAGTTGTTGTAGGGCGAGCACCAAACCTTCAGGTTGCTCTTGTCCTCGGTGTCCGCGTTGACGAACACCAGGTCGAACGCGCCGTCGCTGTACTGGCCCCCCATGCAGTAGGGGCAGGCCATCAGGGCGCTTTCGATGGCCGAGTTGCGGGACACCCGCGCGGTCTCAACGCCCTCGCCGATGGCGGTACAATCCGGGCTCTGGTGGTAGTAGGCCCCGCCCTCCACCGTGTAGACGGCGTTGAGGTCGTCCACCTCCTCGGTGGGCACCAGCGCGGCCGCCGTGGCCGCGGCGGGTTCCTCCGGCGGCGCCTCCGTCTCTTCGGGCTTCGCCTGGACGCCCACCGGCTGGGGCGTGATGGTGGTGTCGCTGGTCCGGCGGAAGGGCCTGGCGACCAGCACGTAGATCACCGCCGCCATCCACAGCACCGACAGCACGCTCAGCACCACATTGACCCCGTCGGAATAGCGCCGCCTGCGCCACAGCAGCCAGATGCCCACCGGAGGCAGCAGCACCAGCAGCACCCAGGTCGGCCAGTCGTTTTCGTACAGATAGCGGGTCAGGCCGTCGGGCGCGTCGTCTCTTCCCCGCCCA
Organism: uncultured Eubacteriales bacterium; assembly: GCA_902778995.1. Taxonomy (GTDB): domain Bacteria; phylum Bacillota; class Clostridia; order Christensenellales; family Aristaeellaceae; genus UBA2862. The sequence goes on along the minus strand of CACYZW010000075.1, from coordinate 17,750 downwards.
TTTTGGGGGCCGCCGTAATAGGGCGGGCGGCCATAGTCCCCGTCCTCGGGCGGATAATCGTCGTCATAGGCGTCGTCGTAGCCGTAATCGTCGTCATAGCGGCTGCGGCCGTCGTCGTAATCGCCGTCGCCATCGTCATAGCCGCCGTCGTCGTTGCCGTCGTCGTCGTAGCCGTCGTCGTCATAGTCCCTGTCGTCGTAATCCGAGGCGTACCCGTTGGGCATCCAGGGCTCCTTGCCGTCGTAGGGCGTGTCATAGCCTCCCGGCATGTAGGGCTCTTCGCCGTCGTAGTTGGAAAGCAGCTCTTCACGGCGCTTTCCAGGGTTCAGGCCCCCAACGCGCAACAATGCCATGTACATCACCCCTTGAATGAGATATTTCCATCGTCAATTATAATACTAAACCTGCTCTAAAATCCTACGGATTCCAGCGCGGCGCTGCTGGCGCTTGCCCTGCGGGCGGAAGCGCCAGTGCGTAACCTGTCATTGCTTCACTTCGGTCAACGATGCTACGGCATCGCCTCCCTCCGTTCAGCTTCGACAGGACGAAAAATCTTCGCCGCACCTGTTCACTATTTAGAACAGGTTTAGTATAACACATGCCTCCCCGATTGGGATGAATGTCGAAATTTGATAACGCAAAAACCGCCTGTGTGTCACACAGGCGGACAATTATTCGTCGGTTTACCGTCATCCCAGCAGCAGATTCGGCAACCAGGTGACGATGCCCGGCAGGTAGGTCACCAATATCAGCGTTGCGATCAGCGGAATCAGGAAGGGCAGTATGGATTTGTACAGGCTTTCCAGTCTGACCCGGTTGACATCCGAGATCACGAACAGGCATACGCCGAAGGGGGGCGTGACCTGGCCGATCATCAGGTTCAGCACCACCATTACGCCGAAGTGCACCAGGTTCAGCCCCAGGCCATTGGCGATGGGCAGCAGCACCGGCAGCATCAGCGTCAGTATCGCGCCGGGCTCCATGACCATGCCCAGGAGCAGCAGCAGCACGTTGATGACCAGCAGGACCACCGCCGGATTGCTGCTCACGCCCAGTATGAAATCTGCCATCTGGCGGGAGATGCCCTCCATGGCCATCACGTAGGTGAACAGCGTGGCGGTGCCGATGATGAACAGCGTGTTGGCGGAGGAGATGGCCGAATCCTTCAGGCATTTCAGGAAATCCCGCCAGCCCAGGGAACGGTAGACAAATATCGCCACCAACAGCGAATAGATGACCGCGATGCTGGAGGCCTCGGTGGGAGTGAACCAGCCAAGGGTGAAGCCCGAGAGTATGATCAGCGGGCTGCCCAGCGCGGGAATGGAGTAGAGGAACTGCTTGATGAAGCGCTTCAGGTTGAAGCTGTGGCGCTCGTACTTGCGCACGATGGCGAAGATCAGTATCATCACCATCAGCAGCACGCCCATCAGCAGGCCGGGGACCACGCCGCCCATGAACAGCCGCTCCACCTGTACGCTGGCGACGCTGCCGTAGATGATCAGCGGTATGGACGGCGGGAAAATGGGGCCGATGACCGAGCTGGCGGCGGTTACCGCGCCGGAAAACTCCTTGTCGTAGCCGTTGGTGGACATGGCCTCCATTTCGATGGCGCCCAGGCCGCCGGCATCCGCCACGGCGGAGCCGGACATGCCGGCAAATATGATGCTGGCCACCACGTTGGCGTGGGCCAGGCCGCCGGGGATCCAGCCCACCAGCTCCTTGGCGGTGTCGAACATCTTCTTGGTGAGCTTGCTGGCATTCATCAGGTTGCCCGCCAGTATGAACAACGGCACGGCGATCAGCAGGAAGGAATCGATGCCGCTGACCATCTTCTGGCCGATGACCACCATGTTGTAGCCCAGGGACATGCAGCCCAGCACTGCCGACGCGCCGATGGAAATGCTGATGGGCACGCCGATGATCAGCAGCACCACGAACGCAACGATGAATACGGTCATAATGCCTCACCCGCCTTCCTGGTATCCGGCAGCCTGCCCGTCAGCACGAGGACGCGCTCGACGATCTGCTCAACGGTCTTGATCGAGATGTAGATTCCCGCGATCAGCATGGGCACATACTGCACCGTGTAGGGTATCTTCACCGAAAAGGTCTGGTAGGTGCGTGTGCTGACGAAGGGATATTGGTAGATGAAGGCGATCACCATCACGACGCCCAGCATCAGGCTGACGCCCTTGTTGATGAAGTAGAGCACCTCCGCCATCGGGCCGTGCACGCGGGTGAGCAAAAAATCCAGGCGCATCAGCCCGTTGTGACAATAGAGCGGAATCAACCCGATGAAGGCCATCCACAGAAACAGTATGCCGCAGAGCTGTATGTTTCCGGCGAAGGACTGGTTGAAGAAGTTGCGCCGAACCAGCTCCACCACGATGGCGATCACCAGGCCCGTGATGGCGATCATCACGATCCACTCGGCGACTTTTGCGACGCCCTCGGTGATTTTCTTGCAGGTTTTCATAGTCGTCCCCCAATGTGAAGGGTGCATAGCGTCCCTATGCACCCTCGGTTCTTCGCGGATCTGCGATCAGCGCACGACGGCCAGTATGGCGTCGAGCAGCTCCTGGTTGAACCAGCTCTCGCCCTCGTAGCGCTTGTAGTACTCATCGCCGCCCAGGGCGTCCTTGAAGGACTGCACGTCGGGCTCGAAGTTGAATTCCACGCCCGCGTCCTGCAGCACCTTGGTGGCAGTCTCGTTGTCCTGGGCAATGGTGTCGAAGCTGTACTTCGCGGCGGCCTTGGCCTGCTCCTTCAGGATCTCCTGAACCTCGGGGGACAGGGAATTCCACTTCGCGGCATTGGCGGCCATGGTGCAGCCCATCCACATGTAGTTGATGTTGGAGAAGTACTTGATGCTGTCATAGGTGGCGTTGGCGACCAGGTGATAGGTGGCGTTGTCCTGCGCTTCGGCGGTGCCGTTGGCAAGGGCCGGCGCCAGCTCGGGCAGGGCCAGGCCGATGGGGGTGGCGCCCAGGGCAGACCACACGTCCAGGTACAGCTGGCTCTCGGGCACGCGGATCTTCAGGCCCTTCACGTCCTCAGCGGTGTTGATCGGGCGGTTGGTGGTGGAGATGTGGCGCATGCCGTTGTCGCCCTCGGCCAGGAACACCAGGCCGAAGTCCTCGAAATTGGCGAAGATCTTCTCGCCGATTTCGCTGTTGGTCACTTCGTAGGCCTGCTCGGCGCTGTTGAACAGGAAGGGCAGGTCGAGCACCTTCGCGGGCTCGTAGAACGAGGTGAAGCCGGAGGTGCCGGCAAAGATGATGTCGATGGTGCCCATGCGGGTGGACTCGATGGCCTCGGCGTCGTTGCCCAGCTCGTTGGAGTGGTGCACGTCCAGGGTGATGGCGCCGTCGGAGGCCTCGGAAACCAGGCGCGCGTATTCGACGATGGCCTTGGTGGGCACGGAATTCTCGTTGCCGGGAGAATAGATGACCAGCTTCACGGGTTCGATCTCAGCCAGCGCGAAGCTGCCAAGCATCAGGATCATGGCGACGGTCAGAAGCATGCAGAGAAGTTTTTTCATTGTTGAATTCCTCCTGTTTTATTATTCACAGGGCGCTTCCCGCCCTGCGATATACGGTTCGTGGGTTACCTCAGCTCGGTGGTGGGAATGCCGTCCATGTCGTCGAAGGCCTGGTTTTCGCCACCCATGGCCCAGATGAAGGTGTAATTGGCCGTGCCCGCCCCGGCGTGGATGCTCCAGGAGGGGGAGATGATGGCCTGCTCGTTCTGCATCACCACATGGCGGGTCTCGGTGGGCTCGCCCATGAAGTGGAACACGACCTCGTTCTCGGGCACCTCAAAGTAGAAGTAGACCTCCATGCGCCGCTCGTGGGTGTGGGCGGGCATGGTGTTCCACACGCTGCCGGGGGCCAGCACCGTCATGCCCATGGAGAGCTGGCAGGTCTTCAGCACATCGGGATGGATAAACTGGTTGATGACCCGCTGGTTGCTGGTCTCGGCGCTGCCGCAGGGCTTCTTGGCCGCGTCGGCGATGCGGATCAGGCGGTTTTCATAGCTGGTGTGGGCCGGAGCCGACACGATGTAGAACTTCGCGGGCTGGGCCGGATGATCCGAGGCGAAGGTGACCTCCTTCGCGCCGCGGGTGATGTACAGGCAATCCTTGTAGCCCAGCTCGTATACCGTGCCGTCCACGGTGACGCTGCCGGCGCCGCCCACGTTGAACAGGCCGCACTCACGGCGCTCCAGGAAGTAGTGGGTGCCGAAGTTCTTCCACACGTCGATGCCCTTGTCGATGGCCACGGCGTCCCGCACCGGCATGATGCCCAGGGTCACCATGCGGTCCACATGGCTGTACACGGCCACGACCTCGTCGGCCACGAACAGCTTTTCAATCAGGAATTCCTTCCGGGTCTCTTCGGTGGTGTAGCGCTTGAAGTCGCGCTGGTTGCAGGAATAGCGAATGTCCATAATGTCGTCTCTCCTTGAATTAATGTAGAATCAGTTGAGGTGGAACGCTTCTTCGATATCCTTGACCTCGTCCGGGGTGATGTACACCACCTCGCCGATATCCTTGGCGGCGATCATGGCGGCGGCGCTGTATTCCAGCACCTCCAGGCGGTCGTAGGCGTTCAGCAGGCTCGCGCCGGTGACGATCACGCACTGGTTGTTGATGATGACCACCGGATGCTTGCTGTCGAAGATCTTCGCGGTGCCCTGGATGTCCAGGCGGCTGGAGGCGTAGGGCAGGCGCACCACGTCCCGCAGGCTGATGTAGCTCTCGGGAATCAGGCGGCTGTCAAAATCGGCGTCCGTCACCGCAAAGGACATGATGGCCGGCGGATGGGCGATGATCACGGCGTTGATCTCGGGGTGGGTGTTGAAGATCTCCTCCAGCAGGCGGGCGGCGCGGCTGGGCTTCTTGCCCACCTCGCGCATGCCGTGCTTGATGTGCACGATGTCCTCGCTCTCCAGGTACTTCCTGTCCTTGTTGTAGGGGGTGGTCAGGAAGCTGCCGTCCGAAAGCCGCACGGCGAAGGTGCCCTGGGTGGAGGTGAACAGCCGCTGATCGTAGCTGCGGTGGATGAACTCGCACAGGTCGCGGCGGCCGGCGTTCTCCTCGCTGGAATGGCTGCCGGGAATGAACTCGTCCAGGTTGGGGGAGGTGATGGAGCGGTCGATGTCGATCTGCGCCTCGGTCAGGCTGCGGGGCTCGCCGATCTTCTTGGCGTCGATCTCCAGTCGTCCGCAGAAATCCAGGGTCTCGAAGGCCATGAAGGCGGCGAACAGATCCTTGTGGCCGATGACCACGCCGTGGTTCTCCATCATCACGGTGTTGTAGCCCTTCTCGAACTCGGCGGCGATGTACTCGCCCAGCTTCTTGGAGCCGGGAACCTCGTACTTGGCATAGGTCACCTTGCCGCAGACCTCGCTGGCATTGGGGATCAGCGTGGTGTCGGGGATCTTGCGGGCCAGCGAGAAGGCCACCAGCGTGGGCGGATGGGCGTGCAGTATGCCCTTCAAATCGGGGCGGCGGCGGTAGATTTCGCTGTGGAAGGGCAGCTCCACCGAGGGCTTGTGGGGGCCGATGATGGTGCCGTCGGGCTTGACCTGGCACATGTCTGCCCGGGTCAGGTTGCCCTTGTCGATGCCGGAGGGCGTGATCCAGATGTCGCCGTTGTCGTCCTTGATGGACAGGTTGCCGCCGGAGGTGGTGGTCATGCCATAGTAGTAGATGCGGTTCATGATCATCACCAGCTGATCGGCGGGATGCAGAAGCTCGAAGCGCATGGGAAAACCTCCTTTTTGTATTGATGGTTTAAAAGATTGCAAGTACGCCCGTGGCCGCCAGGGTCGTGATCAGGCAGGCCGTCATGTTGCCCAGCAGTATGGCCATGGCCGCCTTGCCCCGGGGCATTTCAAAAAGCGTGGCGATGGCGCTGCCCGTCCACACGCCGGTGCCCGGCAGGGGCAGGGCCACGAATATGTACAGCGCCAGAAGCTCCGCCGCGTCGGCGGACAGCCTGCCGCGCAAGCCCTTCTGGTTTTTTTCGTTCATGGACGCCCGCTTCTTGGCCGCGTGGCGCTCCAGCCAGCTGGCGAACTTCTGCACCGGCTTGATGGGCAGGGTATAGAACCAGTCCAGCACCGGGCGCAGCAGCATCAGTATGAACGGCACGGGAAGGCTGGAGCAGACCAGCGCCAGCAGATAGGAAAACACCGGCGGCATGCCCATGCCCAGGGCCACCGTCACCGCGTAGCGCCCCTCGAAGGTGGGCACCATGCTCAGAAGCGCGGTGGTGATGATCTCGCGGGTGTGCTCCTGCCACACAAAGGGTGCGTTGGCTGCGGCCAGCAGCATGCCGGAACGGATGAACAGCTTGTCGAACATAAAGCCTCCAAAATATATCGCTGAAACCATTATACACCATTTTTCCAAAAAAGCATAGGATGGAAGTGTAAAGTGTATTTCAATGATTGTCGACGCCATACTGTGGATGTCAACGGGGCGCTTTGCGGACTGAAAAATCCAAAAAACCGGGGAACGGGCGCTTCGACCCGTCCCCCGGCAACCATTGCTGGTCTTGTAAGTTTTCCGTCACTTCACCGTCACCGTGGCGCTCGTGCGCACGCCGTTTGTGGCGATGGCCCATATCCTGCACTTGCCCTTGGCCACGGCCGTAACCACGCCGTTCTTATTGACCCTGGCGACGTTGGGATTGCTGCTGTAGTAGCGCACCTTCGCGGTGTGGTTCAGCAGCTCCCTGTTGCTCTTGACCTTCTGAACCGTCGCTTTCAGCGTCTTGCTGTCGCCGGCCTTCATGGTCAGGCTGCTCTTATTCAGCTTCACCGATCGGGCGTTGCAGTATTTGCTGTTGTAACCGCCGGTGATGGCGTGTACCTCGGGGCTGGCATCGCCGATGTAGGTCTTCTTGCCGTTGACCGTCTTCCAGGCCTTCACATAGGCCTTGTAGCACGTCCGCTTGTCCAAACCGGAGACGCGCAACTGGCTGGTATTGCCGGAAACCGACTGTTTCAGCTTGAAGCTCCTGCCGCACCTGGCGAAGAATACATCGTAGCCCTTCGCGCCCTGCACCTTCGTCCACTCGATCTTGAAGGCTTTATCGTCGCAGCCGGGCACGCTCATGCTGGCCAGCAGCGTGTAATCCCGCGGGGCGATCTTCTCCCACACGGCGTAGAGCACCACCACGTTCTTCCGGCTGTCGTAGGGCAGCACATCCCCGGGGTTGTATTCGACCTTCGGCGCTTTCGGATCCGTCGTCCAGCCCCTGAAGACCATCTTGTCCGCCTGGGGAAGCGCCTTGGACAGCCTGGCGGCCTGTCCCTGCTTGAATATCTGCGTCTTGGGCGCCTTCGTGCCGCCGTTGGCGTCGTACACGACGAACCAGCTGTCCTCCGCCTTGACCCACTGGGCCCAGAGCGTCATATCTTTCTTCAGCATGATCGTCGAGCCCGGCGCGTAAGTCCTGCCGCTGCCGTCCTTTTTGGTGTTCCAGCCGGTGAACTGCCTGCCGCCCTTCTGGGGGATCGCGCTGGGAATCCGCACGTTGCGGGACATGGTGGGTTCGATGACGATCGGATTCGGAATGCCCGAGGCGTCGCCTGACATGGAGTCCTTGAACGTAAGCGTGATCGTTCCCTGTTTTTCCCAGATGGCGTAGAGCTTCACGTCGCGGTCGATGCGGTACGACTTGCCCGCATGGTATTCGGGGTCTTTCGAATCGCTCCTCTCGCTCCACCCGCGGAAGACATAGGCGCTGCCAAGGGGCGCGACGGCGGGTTCAAGCTGCAGCCAGCCGCCCCGTTCGAGCCACACGTCCGCGGGCAGTTCCGCCTTGGCCAGGCCGTTGGCGTCGAAGGAGACATGAACCGGCTCCGGCACGGGGGACAGATCCCACACGGCGTAGAGCACCACCACGTCCTTCCGGCTGTCGTAGGGCATCAAATCCCCGGGCTTGTATTCGACCTTCGGGGCTTTCGGATTCGTCGTCCAGCCCTTGAAGACCATCTTGCCCGCCTCGGGAAGCGCCTTGGACAGCCTGGCGGCCTGTCCCCGCTTGAATATCTGCGTCTTGGGCGCCTTCGTGCCGCCGTTGGCATCGTACACGACGAACCAGCTGTCCTCCGCCTTGACCCACTGGGCCCAGAGCGTCTGGTCGGCCTTCAGCGTGAACGTCGAGCCCGGCGCGTAGTGCCTGCCCTTGCCATCCTTTTGGGTGTTCCAGCCGGTGAACTGCCTGCCGCTCTTCTGCGGGATCGCGCTGGGAATCCGCACGTTGCGGGACATGGTGGGTACGATGACGATCGGATGCGGAATGCCCGAGGCGCCCCCCGGGAGGGAGTCCTTGAACGTGAGCGTCGTCATCTCCTGTTTTTTCCAGATGGCGTAGAGCTTCACGTCATGGTCGAAGCGGTACGATTTGCCCGCATGGAATTCGGGGTCTTTAGAGCCTCTCTTCACGCTCCACCCGCGGAAGACGTAGGCGCTGTCGAGGGGCGCGACGGCGGGTTCAAGCTGCAGCCAGCCGCCCCGTTCGAGCCAGACGTCCGCGGGCAGTTCCACATGGGCCAGGCCGTTGGCGTCGAAGGAGACATGGACCGGCTCCGGCACGGGGGACAGATTCCACACGGCGTAGAGCACCACCACGTTCTTCTTGCTGTCATAGGGCAGCATATCCCCGGGCTTGTATTCGACCTTCGGCGCTTTCGGATCCGTCGTCCAGCCCTTGAAGATCATCTTCCCCGCCTCGGGGTGCACTTTGGACAGCCTGGCAGCCCGCCCCTGGGGAACGATCTGCGTCTTGGGCGCCTTCGTGCCGCCGTTGGCGTCGTACACGACGAACCAGCTGTCCTCCGCCTTGACCCACTGGGCCCAGAGCGTCCGGTCGGTCTTCAGCGTGAACGTCGAGCCCGGCGCGTAGGTCTTGCCGCTGCCGTCCTTTCTGGTGTTCCAGCCGGTGAACTGCCTGCCGCTCTTCTGCGGGATCGCGCTGGGGATTCGCACATGGCTGGACATGGTGGGTACGATGACGATCGGGTGCGGAATGCCCGAGGCGCTCCCCGGGAGGGAGTCCTTGAACGTGAGCGTCGTCATATCCAGTTTTTTCCAGATGGCGTAGAGCTTCACGTCGCGGTAGAAGCGGTACGTCTTGCCCGCCTTGTATTCGGGCGATTTCGAGCCCCTCTTCTCGCTCCACCCGCGGAAGACGTAGGCGCTGCCGAGGGGCGCGACGGCGGGGCGGAGCTGCAGCCAGCTGCCCTGTTCGAGCCAGACGTCCGCGGGCAGGTCCGCCTTGGCCAGGCCGTTGCCGTCGAAGGAGATGTGGATCGGCTCCGGCACGGGGGACAGATTCCACACGGCGTAGAGCACCACCACGTTCTTCTTGCTGTCATAGGGCAGCACATCCCCGGGCTTGTATTCGACCTTCGGCGCTTTCGGATTTGTCGTCCAGCCCTTGAAGATCATCTTCCCCGCCTTGGCGTGCTCTTTGCTCAGCGTGGCGTCCTTCCCCTGCTTGACGATCTGCGTCTTGGGCGCCTTCGTGCCGCCGTTGGCGTTGTACACGACGAACCAGCTGTCCTCGGCCTTGGCCCACTGGGCCCAGAGCGTCACGTCGTCCCTGGACGTGACCGTCGAACCCGGCGCGTAGCGCTTGCCGCTGCCGTCCTTTTTGGTGTTCCAGCCGGTGAACTGGAATCCGGAGAGCTCCGGGATGTTGTCCGGCAGGGCCACGTTTTCGTAAAGGAAGGGCGCAAATTCGATGTCGTCCGGCATCTGCTTTGCCTTGCCGGATTGGGAATTCTTGAAGTACACATGCTTCACCGGGATTTCGATCGTGAGCTTCAGCTCCTCGGTTTTCGCCTGCTTCGTGATCGTCTGCGTCTGGGAAATCGTCCAGGAGGTATCATGGGGGCTGGTCATGGTAGCCGTCACGTCGATGCTTGCGCCCGCCGGCGCGTACAGGACCGCCTTGCCGTCCTTGCCGGCCGTCTTGGAGGTCGCGCCCTCGTAGTGCTTCGGCGCGGGCGCATACGAAACGGCGGCGCCCTCGGTGCTCGTCCCCTGAGAATTGTCCACTGTCACGTTCAGGCGATACCCTTTGTGCGGGCAGGCCGTGAGGTCGCGGTCGTCAAACGTCTTCGAATCGTAGTATTCAAACTCGTCGTAATCATACCCGTCCGAATGGACGATGGTTACGGTTATAGCGCCGGCGATAAAGGTCGCTTCGACGGATATCTCCCCGACCTTCGTGCAACCGTTTCCGCTGGTACACTCGCCGCTTTCGCATTCGTGCCAGTATTTCCTGTCCGTATCTCCCGGATATTCGTGGTTATACGACTTTTCCGACTCCAGGGAAAGGCCGTTCTTGACCGGGAGCCCTATACCGAAGACATCCGCTAAAAGCGTTATTTCATAGGAATACTCGAGCCCCATGAAGAACTCGCCCTCCATGTCGCACTTCGACAGGCCATAGCTCGGGTCTTCCTTGATCCAGCCGCTGCCGCGATTCACGAGCTCCCAGTCCCAATAATCGAAGTAGATATCGGAATAGAACCCAATCTTGGAATGGTAATTGAATATGGTGTCTCCCTTTCCCTTTCCATCGATGAATGACCTTATCCCCTGTGAGCATCCGATGAGCTCCTCATAGCTGATCGTCCAGGTGAGTATGGGGATGGAAATCCCGACATCCATATCCGAGGCCACGTGTACCTCGATTTTGTTTATAGAGGTCTCGAAGGAGAGTTCACTTACAATGAGCTCCGGATACATATCCTCGTACCAATCCCCACTTACGTCAAAGGTGAGGGTGAGCGTCCCTTTGTCGAGGGTGAAATAGTTCGGATCTTCGGTGTCTCCCCACGAATAGGTTATGGGGCCGAAATCCTTGCTATAGCTCGCCTTCAGTTTGTACGTTTCGATGCCCCGGTAGGCGTTTATCTCCTCTCCGAGCGTGAGGGTGCTGTCCGTCACGGCGGCGGTGTAAAACGCGTGGATGGATTTGCCTGCGTCCAGGATCAGGAGGATCGAGCCTGCTTTCAGCGCGTTGTTGCCCGGGTACACGTCGCAATCGCCAAGGGACAGGGCGTCGCCTTCCCGCAATCCCCTGCCGCTGGCCCGGATCAGGATGGCGTCGTCCGCGACCTTGAAATAGGAACCGGTCAGAGGCACTGAAAAGGTTTCAAGGGCTTCGCCCGTCACGGGATTTTTCAGGGACGCGCTCATCTTCGTCAGCACGATCTTCCTTGCGCTGCCGCTGACCTTGATGTGGGCCCCGTCGTCCAGGGAAAATCCGTTCTTGCCCTTTGGAAAATGCTCAAGGGCCTCCATCCGCTTATCTTCGGTGGCGGGCTCGCCATTTTCCGCATCGGTTGCGGTTGTCTCAAGATCGCCATCCACATTCAAAGCGTCGATTTCATAGGTCAAGTCGTTCAAGGCTTCGAACTGACTTAAGGCGTCCGGTTCAGCGGCGTCCTCTTCCTGCGTCGCGCCGGCGGGCAGCTCCAGTTCCGGCTCCAGCTGTTCTTCCTCCGAGGACTGCTCGGGCTGCTGGTCCTCTTTCGCGGGCTGCTCGGGCTGCTGCCCTTCGTCTGCGGGCTGCTCGGGCTGCTGGGCCTCTTCTGCGGGTTGCTCCGGCTGCTGCCCTTCGTCCGCAGGCTGTTCGGGCTGCTGCCCTTCGTCCGCAGGCTGCTCCGGTTGCTGCCCTTCGTCCACAGGCTGTTCGGGCTGGCCGTCCACGAGGGTGATATCGACGTTATCCCCGGAGCCCTCCCCTTCAGGGGAGGGTGCCCCGTCAGGGGCGGGAGCGGTCGCCTCTCCCTTTGTTTCGTCAGAAGGATCGCCATCCTCCCCTGAATCGCTCGCCGGGGAGGGTTCCTGGGGGGCGTCCGCAGGCAGGTCAATCTGCTCACCGGCCTGCTTCACATCCACAATATCATATATGGCCGATTCCGGGAACCGGAACTGCACCGTACCTTCGGCCTCGATTTCATAGTTCCCGTCTATTGCCCTGTCATAGACAAACACGCGGGCTTCGTCGCCAAGGTCAAGTCCGTCCACGCGCACAAGCGGCAGCTCCGGATCGTTGGCGGGACGCAAGGCGTTTTCATCCCCGTCCAGTACGCTGATGGCATACAGGTGGTGCGTCCCCTGGGCCGTCGACTCGATCGATTGCACCGCGGCCTGGGCCACGTCGCCGTCAACCGCTTCCACGCTCAGCCTGGCCTGGGCCGGGAATGCGCCCGCATCCGCCGTGACGGTGAATACCGCGTCCCCGACGGCAGCCGTCTGCTCAAAGGGGACAAGCGCGGGGGATTCGGGCGCGTTGTTCACCAGTCCGGCATCAAGCCCGGGATCGAGCAAATTCCCAAGGTCGATATTTCCGACCCCGTCGCCGAATAAACCCATGGCGTCAATGGTTGGGTCGCCTTCTATGGCGAGGTTCTCCGTCACGGCGTTGTCATTGATGACAATTTCATCGATGGACACATCCTCTGAGAACGCGATGCTTGGTATCGCAAGCATCAGTGCGATCATCAGTGCCAATACTCTCTTCATGGTCTGCCCCTCCTGTGGATTGTGTGCGCATGGTGTACGGGATCGGTCGCTATCGTTGCGATAATATAATCCAAATTATAACATAATCGGATGGCAATGTCCACTGTAACAGGCACTATAATTTTTATCGTATTTGTATTTGTGCAGTAACGGGATGAATTTTAGTCGATTGCAAACTGCAGATTTCGAAGGCTTGCTGGCGGCAAGTCAAGAAATCAGCAGGCAGCAGGCGGCTGAAATCCAGCCGTTAATGCGCCATGAGCATTGTGCGGTGTTTCCTTAACTGCCTGCGGTGTAACATTTGCGGCGGTTGCCCAATCGCGCTCAGTTCAACGAAATAATGCTTCCCCGGACAGGAAGGCCGTTGTCACCCTGCCATGATCCCCGGCATATCACGATTTAGTGAACGCCTCCAAAAACGAATGCGCCTCTCCCCCCTGCTTCCACCCCACCAGCGTGTCCAGCTGTACCCGGTGGATGCTGTTGAAGATATTCTGAGCCACCTTGGGATTGGTTCGGGAGAGGTCTGAAATCAGGCGCTTGATTTCCTGGCGCTTGGAGGCGCTCTCGTCCAGGGCGGCGCTCTCGCTCATCCGGCAGGCACAGCGCAGAAATTCCAGCCCGAAGGCGTCCCGCCAGGCGATGACGTCGGCCTCCCGAACCCTGTACAGCGGGCGGATCAGCGTCATAGCGGGAAAGTTCTTCGCCCGCAGCATGGGGGGCATGGCCTGAATCTGCCCGCCGTAGAGCATGGCCATCAGCGTGGTTTCGATCACGTCGTCGTAGTGGTGCCCCAGCGCGATCTTGTTGCAGCCCAGCGACTGCGCCGTCCGATACAGGCAGCCCCGGCGCATCCGCGCGCACAGGAAGCAGGGATGCTCGTCCTGGGCGTTGGCGACCTCAAACACATCGCTCTCAAACAGCGTATAGGGAAGCGCCAGCCGCCTGGCGTTTTCCTCCACCCGGCGGCGGTTTTCCGGGCTGTAGCCCGGGTCCATGATCAGATAGACGGCCTCGAAGGGCGTCTCGCTGTGGCGCTGGAGCAGCCGCATCAGCACGGCCAGCAGCATGGAATCCTTGCCGCCGGAGATGCACACGGCGATTTTGTCCCCCGGCGACAGCAGCCGGTAATCCCTTACGGCGCGCATAAACGGCTGCCAGACGGTCTTGCGCATATCCGTCAGCAGGCGCTGCTCCATGCGCTGCACGAAGCCGAGCTCACGGGACATTTTCGCGCCCCCTTTCCCTTTTGCCGCTATTGTACCATAAAAAAGCGGTGTGGCGGGCGGCGCATCAATAAAAACGCCGCTGAAAACGTTAAATTTTATGTTGGAATACGGTGTTTTTGTGTCAAAAACAGGGTTATTCGGTAACTGTGCTTTTAATATCCATTATTTTGTAATAAAATGGATGTATGCGATTACAGACAATGCGAAGGAGGCAATCCCATGAAGCATATCAGGAGGGCTCTGATTGCCGTATTGATACTTTTGATAACGTTGCCCGGCGCCGCACCCGCGGCCACCCGCTACACCGGCTATATCAATAAGAATACCTACGTCTATAAAAAGGCGTCCACCTCGTCTGCAAGGGTCAGGATCACCCGCAATACCAAGGTGTACGTCCTCGGCGCGAGCGGCAAGTTCTACAAGGTGCAAAACCCCAAGAACAGCGCCAAGGGCTATGTGCTGAAATCCTGCGTCTCCAAGACAAAGACCTCCGACCCGGCCAATCCGACCGACGATCCCGAGGATCCGGTGGACCCGGTGGAGCCCGAGGAGCCCGATAACCCCGGGGATTCCATGGCGTGGAAATCCAAGGTGGTGAAGCTGGATTGGTACAAGAAGGGCAAGAACGTGCTCAAGCGCGGCGGATACGCCTACCTGTACGACATCAAAAAGGGCATAAGGCTGCGCATCAAGCGCATGGGCGGCACCAACCACGCCGACGTTGAGCCGGCCACCGCCTCCGACACCGCGAAGCTGAAGAAGCTCGCCGGGGGCAAGTTTTCCTGGGTCTGCCATCCGGTGATCCTCCAGGCCAACGGCCAGTATGTGGCCTGTTCCATCAACACCATGCCCCACGGCGACCAGACCATCAGGAACAACAATTACAACGGCCAATTCTGCCTGCACATGGTCAACAGCCGCACCCACGGCTCCGACAAGGTCAACCAGGAGCACCAGAAGTGCATCCGGCAGGCATACAACTGGGCCCACGGGATTAAATGAACGCACCCCCATACGACAAGCGCGGAAGCTGTTATGCTTCCGCGCTTGTCATTTTTCAATCGTTGCGCCGTACCGGTCAGGGCTTCTTTGCGTCCGCGGCGTTCTCCGCCGGGGTATCGACAGCGTCGTCCACGGCGTTGCCGACGGCGTCGCCCGCATCCTTCGCAGCGTCGCCGACGTCCTTCGCGGCGTTCTCCAGCGGCGTGCGGGCCGTCGCTGCGGGCTCGGCGGTGGTCTGGGCCGGCGCTTCGGTGGCGGCGGTGGTCGTGGTGGTCGTCTTGCCCTCGCAGGCCGTCAGCGCAAGGGTCGCCAGCGCAAGGGCCGCCAGCAGCAAAAGTACCTTTTTCATGGGCTTGTCCTCCTGAATGGGTTATTGGGCTTACAGGAAATAGGATATTCAAGAGGCGGCGAAAAAATACCGTATTTTGAAATTACAGCAGCAGAATCCCCTTCTCGGCGCAGACCCGGCTGGTCTCGTCGTCCCAGATGCTGCTCTGCACCTCGCCGATGTGGGCCACGCCCATCATCAGCATGCACAGGCGGCTCTGGCCGATGCCGCCGCCCATGGTCAGGGGCAGCTCGCCGTTGAGCAGCATCCTATGGAAGGGCAGATCGCGCCGCTCGTCGCACCCGGCCAGGGTCAGCTGGCGGTCCAGCGCTTCGGCGTCCACGCGGATGCCCATGCTGGATATCTCAAAGGCACGGCCCAGCAGCTCGTTCCAGAACAGTATGTCGCCGTTCAGCGCCCAGTCGTCGTAGTCGGGGGCGCGGCCGTCGTGGGGCTTGCCGGATTTCAGCTTTCCGCCGATCTGCATAATCAGCGCCGTGCCGTGTTCCCGCAGGAAGGCATCCTCGCGATCCCTGGGCTCGGGCAGGTCGGGATACATGTCCTCCAGCGCCTGGGTGGTGACGCAGGCCATATCCCTGTTCAGCTTCACATGGATGCTGGGAAATTCCCGGCGCAGGCGGTCGGACACGTCCACCACGCAGTGGACGATCTCCTGGGCGGCGCGCCTGAGGGTGTCCAGCGTGCGCTCCTGGCGGGTGATGATCTTCTCCCAGTCCCACTGATCCACGTAGATGGAGTGAATGTTGTCCAGCGCCTCATCCCGGCGAATGGCGTTCATGTCGGTGTACAGGCCCCGGCCCACGTGGAAATCGTAGCGCTTCAAGGCCAGGCGCTTCCACTTGGCCAGCGAGTGCACCACCTCGCCGTAGGCGCCCACGGCGGGCACGTCGAAGCTGACGGGGCGCTCCACGCCGTTCAGGTTGTCGTTCAGGCCGGATTCCCGGCGCACGAACAGCGGCGCGGAAACCCGGCGCAAATTCAGCGCGTAGGCCAGCTCCACCTGGAAGTTGTGCTTGATGAACTCGATGGCCAGCTGGGTGTCGAAGGTGTTCAGCGGCGGCGTGTAGCCCTGCGGTATGACGACGCGATTCATGGCCCCTCCCCCTCTTGAATTCAATATGGTAATGAGTATACTCCTTGCGGCGCGCAAAGGCAAGTTGAATTTTCATAAACTCAGAAAATTCATAAAAAGGCTTTGCTTGCGAATGCACAGCCTTGTCATATTTGAATTTGCAATTTAACATTGAGGGATATTGCAAATTTAGCGCTTTACCATTATAATAGTCGCATGCGGTCGCACGACCGGTATTCCCGTATAAATGGGAGACAATTTCATATCATCGTTAAGGGGGACGACAAAATGGCGTTGAAGAATGCATACCTGATCGATCTGATGGATCGCGTCGAAAAGCGCAATCCGAACGACAAGCAGTTCCTGATCACCGTGCGCAGCGTTCTGGAATCCATTGAGCCCGTGGTCGAGCGGCATCCGGAATATGTGAAGGCAGGCGTGCTGGAGCTGTTCGTGGAGCAGGAGCGCGTGATCAAGTTCCGCGTGCCGTGGGTAGACGACGCGGGCAACGTGCATGTGAACCGCGGCTATCGCGTGCAGGGCAACAGCGCCATCGGGCCCTATAAGGGCGGCCTGCGGCTGCATCCCTCTGTGACCGAGGACACCGTGAAATTCCTGGCCTTCGAGCAGACGCTGAAGAACAGCCTGACCGGCCTGCCCATCGGCGGCGGCAAGGGCGGCAGCGACTTCGACCCCAAGGGCAAGAGCGACATGGAGGTCATGCGCTTCTGCCAGAGCTTTATGACCGAGCTGTTCAAGTATGTGGGCGCGGATACCGACGTGCCCGCCGGCGACATCGGCGTGGGCGCGCGGGAGATCGGCTATCTCTACGGCCAGTACAAGCGCATCACCGGCCTGTACGAGGGCGTGCTGACCGGCAAGGGACTCTCCTACGGCGGCAGCTTGGTGCGCACCCAGGCCACCGGCTACGGCCTGTGCTATTTCACCGAGGAAATGCTCAACGCCGCGGGCAAGAGCTTCAAGGGCCAGACCGTGGTCATCTCCGGCTCCGGCAACGTGGCCATCTACGCCTGCGAAAAGGCCACCCTGCTGGGCGGCAAGGTCGTGGCCATGTGCGATTCCAACGGCTACGTCTACGACAAGGACGGCATCGACCTGGCCTGCGTGAAGCAGATCAAGGAAGTCCGGCGCGGACGCATCAAGGAATACGTGGAAACCCATCCCAACGCCGAATACCACGAGGGCTGCTCCGGCATCTGGACGATTCCCTGCGACATCGCCCTGCCCTGCGCCACCCAGAACGAGATCAGCCTCGAATCCTGCAAGGCGCTGGTGAAGAACGGCTGCTACTGCGTGTCCGAGGGCGCGAACATGCCCACCGTGATCGAGGGCATCGAGTACCTGCAAAAGAACGGCGTGCTCTTCGGGCCCGCCAAGGCCGCCAACGCCGGCGGCGTGGGCACCTCCGCGCTGGAGATGAGCCAGAACAGCGAGCGCCTGAGCTGGACCGCCGAAGAGGTGGACGCCAAGCTGAAGACCATCATGGTCAACATCTACCACAACATCGCCAACGCCGCC
>CACYZW010000074.1 GCA_902778995.1 uncultured Eubacteriales bacterium | reverse complement strand
CCGAAGGGCACGGCGTTTACGAAGCTGACGGGCGGTCAACAGCAGATCACGCTGAAGTGGAAGAATCCGGGGAACATCACCGGCTACCAGATCGAGTACGGCCTGAAGAAGGATTTCGAGAGCAGCAAGAAAGTCAGTATCGGCAAGGCCAAGACCCTCACGACGACCATCGAGAAGCTGGCCGCCGGGAAGACCTACTATGTGCGCATCCGAACCTACAAGACCGTAAGCAAGAAGAACTACTTCTCCGACTGGTCGAAGGTCGGCACGGTCAAGACGGCGGTCAAGCAGATCGACATCAGCAAATGCAAGATCACCGTCAAGAACCTGACTTACACTGGCAAGCCGGTCACGGCCAAGGCCATGCAAAAAGCCGTAACGGTCAAATACGGCAAAGTGACGCTGAAAGCCGGCACGGACTACACGCTGACTTACGACAAGAAGCTCAAGGCCGTCGGCCCTGCGGCGGTGACCGTCGTGGGCAAGGGGAACTACAAGGGCTCGAAGGAAGTGGATTTCAACATCATTCCGTGGGGCACGGCGTTTACCAAGCTGACGGGCGGTCAACAGCAGATCACGCTGAAGTGGAGGAACCCGGGGAACGTCACCGGCTACCAGATCGAGTACAGCCTGATCACCGGCTACCAGATCGAGTACAGCCTGAAAAAGGATTTCAAGGGCAGCGAGAAAGTCAATATCGAAAAGGCCAAGACCCTGAAGGCGACGATTGGGGATCTGAAGGCCAAGACGACCTACTACGTGCGCATCCGGACCTACAAGACGGTGGAGAAGAAGAACTACTATTCCGCCTGGTCGAAGGCCAAAGCGGTCGAGACAGCGTCCGGGAAGGGGAAAAACGAATACGATGTCCAGCCCATCGAGGTCGACATGAACGCTGGCGAGGCGCTGGATTTGAAGCCGCTGCTCCCCGTGGACGATGTGGAGCTGCCGGGTGAGACGGCGCTTGACATGGCGGGGTGAAGCCGCCGCCGAGACGCCATATATGACGTCCACCGACAGCGTGAAACCGGCAAATACGATGGGGACGGGCGATGCCCGTCCCCCGGTTTTTCGGTGAATGTGGGCAGAAAGGAGAGGCGCTGCGCGTATTCCGCAGAGTACGGCGTGCAGCGGCGGCAGTCTGGTGCCGAGCGGAATTGCCTGTGGCCGCTTTGCCAACGCTATGGTTGGCGCATTTGAACTTGCGCGGGCGGCGATTTTGTGGTAAGCTGTCATGGGCGTCTCGATAGTATGACCAGGCCGGACGGAGGTAGTGAATGGGATTGAAGCAAGGCTTCAGGGGCTGGTGGATCGCGCTGCTGGCGGCGCTGGCTGACCGGCTGACGAAGCGCCTGGTGGCGCGGCTGTATCCCCGGGGCGGAGCGCTGATTCCGGGGCTTTTGAACCTGCGGCCCGTGGAAAACCGGGGCGTCGCCTTTTCGATGTTTTCAGGCCAGGGGCTGGGACTGACGCTGTTCACCGCCGCGCTCATCGCCGGCATCGTGGGCTGGCTCGCGACCCATCCCAGGGCCCCGAAGCTGTTGCGCACGGGTCTCTGGCTGATCGCCGGGGGCGGGCTGGGCAACCTGTACGACCGGCTGACCGCGGGCGGCGTTTCCGATTTCATCGAGCTGGCCTTCGTGCGCTTTGCGGTGTTCAACGTGGCCGACGTGTGCATCTGCGTCGGCGCGGGGCTGGTGCTGCTGGGCAGCCTCAGAAAGGAAACAATGGATGGAAGATAGCCGTTTCTTTTCCGCGCCCGTCCCCCCGGAGCGCGAGGGCGAGCGGCTGGACGTATTCGCGGCACGGCTGGCGAACGTCACCCGGTCGCGGGCGGAGGCGCTGATCCGGCAGGGCCGCGTGACCGTGGACGGCGAGGCTCAGGCCAAGGCCGGATTTAAGCTGAAGCCGGGCATGGCGGTGCGGGCCGAGGTGCCCCCGGCGGCGGAAGCGAGGGTGGAGGCGGAGGACATCGCCCTGGACATCGTCTATCAGGACGACGACCTGGCGGTGGTGTTCAAGCCCTCGGGCATGGTGGTGCATCCCGCCGCAGGCAACGCCAGCGGCACGCTGGTGAACGCGCTGCTGAAGCACCTGGACAACCTTTCGGGCATCGGCGGCGAGATTCGCCCCGGCATCGTCCACCGCATCGACAAGGACACCTCGGGCCTGCTGCTGGTGGCGAAGAACGATTTCAGCCATGTGGCGCTGTCCGAACAGATCAAGGCCCATACGGTGAAGCGGGCCTATCGCGCCATCGTGATCGGCGGCTTCCGCGAGGACGCGGGCACGGTGGAAGGCCCCATCGGGCGGCATCCCACCGACCGCAAGCGCATGGCCATCGTCCCCGGCGGACGGGAGGCCGTCACCCACTGGACGGTGCTGGAGCCGCTGCGGGGCGCGACGCTGATCGAGGCCCGGCTGACCACCGGGCGCACACACCAGATTCGCGTGCACATGGCCTCCGTGGGCCATCCGGTGCTGGGCGATCCGGTGTACGGGCCGAAGAAATCGCCGTACCCCGTCGAGGGCGGGCAACTGCTGCACGCCTTCCGGCTAGGCTTTATCCACCCGCGCACCGGCGAGCCGCTGCTGTTCGAGGCGGAGCCCGAGCCCAGATTTACGTACTGGCTGGAAAAGCTGCGCAGACCATGATGTCATTCGGAGGATATGCATATGAGCCGTTTGGGCGATACCATACAGAAGGCGCGCCTCAAGGCGCGGCTGACGGAAAAGGCGCTGGGCAAGAAGTGCGGCCTGGCGGAGAGCTTCATCAAGGATGTGGAGTCGGGGCGCAGGATCGTATCGGACGATCAGGCGCAGCGCATACTGAAGGTGCTGGGCGTGGCCAACCCGGTGTCCACCGAGCTGGAGGTGGCCGCCGAGCCCGAAGTGAAGCTGCGCCCGAAGCCCAGGGCTTATGTGCTCTCGGCCCAGGAGCAGGCCGAAAATGCCCGCAGGGCGGCGGAGGAATCCTCCGACGCCTGGCTGGACGCCCTGGGCGGCGTGGTGAAGCGGGTGCCGGTGATGTCGCCGGACGGCCTGGTGATCGACCACGTGCTCACGCCCATCGTCAACGGCAAAATCGAGGGCGGCGCGCCGGACAAGGTGCTGTACTACCGCTGTCCCGACGACATGCTGCGGGGCTTCCGGGTGCACGCCGGCGACCTGCTGCTGGTGGTGCCCGCCTCCAGGGCGGAGGACGGCCAGCTGATGCTGGTGGATTACCAGGGCCAGCGCATGGTGCGCAAGCTGTTGAAGCTGGACGGCGGACGCATACAGATGCAGGCCTTCGACCATGAATTTTCCGCCGTTGTGGGTACCGTCATGGACGTGAAGGTGCTTGGACGATGCGTGTCGCTGACGCGGCGGCTGTAGAGACCGGGTTGCCGTGCAAAGGAGGCCGCTTCATGGATCTTACCCGCTTCAATCCCGATGGGCTGGCGCTGTCGGAGCGCTATGCGGACACGATGGACAATGTCGTGCTGCCCTGGCTGGCGGCGCGGCGCAAGGATGTCGCCGTCGCGGGAAGCGACGGCAAGCCGCTGTTCTGCAGCCGATTCAACGCCGATCGTCCCGGGGGCACGGTGCTGATCGTCCACGGCTTTACCGAAAACGCCGACAAATACGCCGAGCTGATCCATTCGCTGCTGCGCTGCGGCTACAGCGTCGTCGCCTACGACCAGCGGGGGCACGGGCGCTCCTGGCGCGACCCGGCCATTTCGGACATCTCCCTGACCGATGTGGACCGCTTCGAGACATACGTGGCCGACATGAAGGCCGTGTGCGACGCCGTCCTGGCGGGAACGCCCAAACCCTGGCTGCTGTTTTCCCACAGCATGGGCGGCGGGGTAAGCGCGCTGTTCCTGGAAAGCTATCCCGGCGTGTTCGCCAAGGCCGTGTTTTGCGCGCCGATGATCGCGCCCAACCTGGGCGGTCTGCCCAAAACGGCGGCCCGGCTGCTGTGCGGCGCGGAGGGGCTGCTGGGCCGCGGGAAGAAGCGCGTGCTCGTGTCGAAGCCCTACGCCGGGACGGAGCGCTTCGACGCCTCCTGCGCCACGGGGCGGGCCCGGTTCGACTGGTATGAGGCGCTACGGGCCAGAAACGCCGCCTTTCAGAACAACGGCCCCAGTTACGGCTGGATCCGGGAAGCGATGCGGGTCACGAAACTGGCGCTGGCGCCGGATGCGGTGGAGCGGATCGCCATCCCCGTGCGGATATACACCGCCGAGAACGACGGCTCCGTGATGCCAGACGCCCAGGCGGACTTCGCGGCCCGGCTGCGCGACGGGCGGAGGACGCTGATTCCCGGCTCGAAGCACGAGATCTACCGCTCCGGCGACGACGTGTTGTTTGGGTGGTGGCACGGTATTCTGGAATTCTTTGGAGAATAAATACAAGGAGGTACGAGCGATGAAGGCAAATGTGGTATTCCATGACGACGCGGTGCTCAGGGATCTGGGGGGCGGCGTCTCCCGGCGGGTGTTGGCCCACACGCCCCAGCTGATGATCGTGGAGGTCAACTTTGAAAAGGGCGGGGAGGGCAGCGTGCACACCCATCCCCACTGCCAGAACACCTATGTGCGCTCGGGCCGCTTCCGCTTCAACGTGGACGGCGAAGCGGTGGAGGTCGGCCCCGGCGATACGCTGGCATTTCCGCCCGACGTGCCCCACGGCACCCTGTGCCTGGAGGCCGGCACGCTGGTGGACATCTTCGCCCCGATGCGTGAGGATTTTCTGTGATCGAATAGTCGCCGGACGTTAAATATTCCGTGAGCGCCCTTCTTCCCTTGAAGAAGGGCGCTCGATCAATTATAATAGAATATGGAATAATAGGGGGTTATAGTTTTTTATTATCCCGCTACGATCGACAAACCGCGCATGGAGATAAGCAGACGATGGAATGGATAGCGAGCGCCGCCTTTGGCATGGAGGGCATGACCGGCCGCGATTTGAAGCACATGGGCATGAAGAACGTGCGCGTGATGGAGGTCGGGGGCGCTTCGTTCGAGGGCGACTTTGAGGACGCCTTTCGGGCGAATCTCTGGCTGCGCACCTGCGACAGGATCATGCTGGTGATGGCCCGGTTCGAGGCCCGCAGCTACGAAGAACTGTTTCAGGGCGTGAAGGCCGTGGACTGGCAGCGGCTCCTGCCCGAAGACGCCGCGTTCCCGATCCGCGCCCGGTGTGTCAAATCCCAGCTGATGAGCCCCTCCGACGTGCAGAAGATCGCCAAGCGGGCCATGGTGGAAAAGCTGAAGTCCGCCTACGGCGCGGACTGGTTTTCCGAGACGGGCGCGCTTTTCCAGGTGGACGTGTCCATCCGAAACGACGTGGTCACGGTGGCGCTGGACGCCTCCGGCGAGCCGCTGTCCAAGCGGGGCTACCGGACCTGGAACGGCGAAGCGCCCCTGCGGGAGACGCTGGCGGCGGCGCTGGTGCTGCAAAGCGGCTGGCACCCCTGGCAGCCGCTGCACGACCCCTGCTGCGGCACGGGCACGATATTGATCGAGGCGGCGTTCATCGCGCTGAACCGCGCGCCCGGGCTGACCCGCAAATTCGCCATGGAGGCCTGGTCAGGCGTGCCCCACGCCGCGCTGGACGACATCCGCGCCGAGGCCAGAAGGCGCTTCGAGGAGGGCTGCCGCAGGCCGCTGAACGTTTCCGGCAGCGACATCAACCCCGAGGCCATCGAGCTTGCGAAGCGCCACGTCAAACAGGCGGGGCTGGCGGGCCGCATCGCGCTGACGGTGAAGGACATACGGGATCTGATGCCCGGCGACGATGTTCCCCCGGAGCCTGTGGGCGTTTTCGTCGCCAATCCGCCCTACGGCGAACGGCTGGACAACGCGCGGGCGGCCCACGCCGTCGCGCGGCAGCTGGGCGAGCTGCAGCGACGCTTCAAGGGCTGGAAGCTGTGCGCCTTCAGCGCCGACACGGGCTTTGAACAGGCCTACGGGCGTCGGGCCACCCGGCGCAGGCGGTATTACAACGGCAGGATCGAATGCGAATATCGTATCTTTGAATGACAGAGGTGTAACTATGAAACCCATCTTCAACCGGGCGCCGCTGACGCCGAACACACTCTCCCCGCTCCCCCTGGGCAGCATTCGGCCTGAGGACTGGTTGCTTGAGCAGCTCCAGATTCAGCGCGACGGGCTGACCGCCGGGTTGGACGAGCGCTGGGCGGATCTGGGGCCGGAGTGCGGCTGGCTGGGCGGCCCAGGCGATTGTGGGGAAAACGCGCCCTATTATCTGGATGGGTTGGTGGCCCTGGCCTGGACGCTGGACGACGCGGCGCTGAAGGCAAAGGCCATGCGCTACATCGAATGGATCCTTTCCAGCCAGCGCGAGGACGGCTGGTTCGGCCCGGCGGACAACGACGACTATTGGCCGCTGATGATCGCGCTGAAGGCCCTGCGCCAGTATTTCACCGCCACCAACGACCGGCGGGTGCTGGTGCTGATGGATCGCTTCTTCAAATACCAGGTGACCCACCTGAACGACCACCCTTTGAAGTCCTGGGCGGTGGCCCGTGGCGGCGAAAACATGGAGCTGGCGCTGTGGCTGTACAACATCACCGGCCAGAAGCACCTGCTGGAGCTTTGCCGGAAGCTTCGCGCCCAGACGCTGGACTGGCCGAACTATTTCCACACCTTTGCCAACACCGTGCCCATGAGCCGCTCGCTGAAATGGGAGCGGTTGAAGGAAGCGCTGGAAGAGGAGCGGGAGGAGCCCCTGGAGGGTGAGAAGCGGCCCTATTTCCACACCCAGTTTCACCTGTCCCACGGCGTGAACATCGCCATGGCGCTGAAAACCCCCGGCGTGATCAACCTGTTCAAGTCGGGCTTCAAAGAGGAGGGCGGCTTCCGCTTCGGCTGGAACAAGCTGGTCCGGCACCACGGCGTGGCCAGCGGCATGTTTGTCTGCGACAAGCATCTCAACGGCAACAGCCCCACCCAGGGCTCCGAGCTGTGCGCCATTGTGGAGCTGATGTACACCCTTG
This sequence comes from uncultured Eubacteriales bacterium, assembly GCA_902778995.1. GTDB lineage: Bacteria > Bacillota > Clostridia > Christensenellales > Aristaeellaceae > UBA2862. The sequence goes on along the minus strand of CACYZW010000074.1, from coordinate 22,049 downwards.
AGACGCTGCTGGGCCTGGGGGATTTCAACGCCGAATACGCCGACATACTGGAAAAGATCGCCTACAACGCCCTGCCCGCGGCCTTCTCGGCGGATATGACCGCCCACCAGTGCCAGGAGCAGGTCAACCAGATAAAGATTTCCCGGGAGCCCCGGAAGTGGTACAACTGCACCGACGGCGCGAATCTGTTCGCCTCGGTGCCGGACGAGGATTGCTGCGCCGCCAACTGCGGCCAGGGCTGGCCCCGGTTTGTGGCGTCGCTGTGGTACGCCACGTCCGACGGCGGCTTGCAGGCCGTCAGCTACGCGCCCTGCACCGTGCGCGCGGTATTGGAGGGCGTGCCGGTGCGGCTGAGCGTGGTCGGGAGCTACCCGTTCAGCCAGTCGGTGGAGATTCGCATTTCCGTCAAGAAGCCCTGCGAATTCCCGCTGTACCTGCGCATGCCCTTCTGGACGCGCCAGCCGATGGTGTTCCTGCCGGACGGCGAGATCATGCAGGTGCGGGCAGGCGATGTGAGCTGTGTGCGCCGGCGCTGGCGCTCCGGCGACGTGATTCGGGTGGAGCTGGGCACGGTGCCCCGCCTGACGAAGTGGTATCACCAGTCCGGCGCCGTGGAGCTCGGGCCGCTGCTGATGGCGTTCCAGCCCGAGGAGCGCCGGGAAAAGACGCCTGACGACGATTGGCAGGTGACCGCCGAAAGCCCCTGGAATTGGGCCCTGGTCCGGGACGAGCCCATGAAGGCGGCGTACAGCGGCGCGCGCCCCGGCGCGTTCGGCAAGGGCGAGCCGCCGGTAAAGGTGCTGGTGAAGGCCGCGCCCGTGGACTGGCACATGGAAGGCGGCAACTGCGGCAGCGTGCCCATGGTGCCGGTGGTGCGCGAAAAGGACATGCAGGTGATCGAAATGGTTCCGTTCGGCGGCACGACGCTGCGCATCAGCCAGTTTCCGCTGGGACGGGGGAAATAGACCGCCGCCCACGTTTGAAGGCGGGAATCCTGAGCTGCAACGATGAAACCGGCAGAAAACAAAAATTTTTTTCGAAAAGGTATTGACAGGGAAACAAATATGTGATAATATGATTATCACAATCTGGATGCATTTTACGTTCCGATATTTACGATGAGGAGGGGCTCATATGGGCTTTAATGCTGAGACGGACGCGCGGCGGAAGGCGGCGACGCGACAGAAGATCATAGAGACGGGCTTTCGGGTTTTCGCGGAGCGGACGATCGACGCCGTCAACCTGACCGAGGTGGCAAAGGCGGCGGGACTGGGCATGGCTACGGTCTACCGCAATTTCAACAGCAAGACCTCGCTGGTGCTGGAGATCGGCACATGGGTGTGGTCCGATTACAACAGTGAAAACAAAAAGAACCTGGGCAGGAGCTGCGCTACCGGAGGCGAGGAATACGAGATCTATCTGGACGCGTTTATCGACCTGTACCGCAATCACCGGGATGTCCTGCGGTTCAACCAGTTCTTCAACATCTATGTGCAGCGCGAGGGCATTCCGCAGGAGATGATGCGGCCCTATAACGACGTGATCGAGGCGCTGGTGAATCGCTTCCACCTGACCTATGAAAAGGGCAAGGCGGACGGCACGCTGCGCACCGACGAGCCGGAGCAGGAGGTATTCTCCAAGACGATTCACCTGATGCTGGCTGCGGTGACCCGCTACGCGGTGGGCCTGGTGTACGACAGCGGCATCGATCCGGAGAAGGAGCTGCTTTTCCTGAAGGACATGCTGATGCGCGCCTACGTGATCGGGAAATAATGGACATCATGCCGGAAGCGCCCACGATTCGCTGGAATCGTGGGCGCTTCTGACCGCTGACAAAGGCCGCAAACGCAGAAAATCCTTCCGAAAGAAGAAGAATCGGAAGGATTTTCTGCTTGCCGTGTTGGCGTCGTCTGCAAAATGCGGTCATTTACGACGGGGTAAACTCCCTTTTTTGCAGGCTCGCCGCCTTGCCTTGCAGCCTTTTTCAGCGGCCTGCTGTCTATTGACTTTGTCAACATCCTGAGCGCCCACGATTCGCTGGAATCGTGGGCGCTTCTTGTGGAAAGGTACGGCGTCGCCGCGACAAAGCCGTTTTATTGCTTCGGGAACAGCGTGTCCCGGGCGTAATTGCCCCGCTTGGTGGACTGGGCCGTGCGGTTGGCGGGCGCTTCGAAGTTGAAGCAGAAGTAGTAGGCCGCGTCGTAGGCGCCGTCGGCGGTGTTTTCCACCTGCCGTATGTAGCTGTCCACCGAGGGGTAGCGGGTGGGCAGCTCGTACTGCAGAAACTTGAGCTGGCCCTCCAGGGTGTTGTAGTCCAGGCCATTCTCGTTACACCAGTTGATCAGGTTGGTCTTGCGGCCCGCGTGCCACTGGCAGATGCCATAGCTGGTGCCGCCGTCGCCGTCGATGACGGGCCTGTAGCCGGATTCGTAGTATATGTTGGCCATCACGCCCATGGCGGCGGCGCGGTTCAGCTTCATATCGTTGATCAGGAAGTTGAAGATGACGTATTCGTTGCTGCCGGCTTCAAAGGGATTGTGCTTCGATTTGGCCTCGCTCATGCCTTCGGTGGGGGCGGGGGAGCCGTCCTTTTTCAGGCAGGCGACGGGCAGATAGCCGATCATGCCGTTGCGGGTCACCATGGCGACCTCGCCGTCCACGGCCAGCAGCGTCAGCTTGTAGCCCTTGCGCACGGTCACGGCCTGGCCGGAATAGTTGGGGTTTTCGTAGATCTGCGCCTCAACCAGGGTGACGACGGGAATGCTCGTCTGCTCGGCCGCGCCCGTGCCGCCGGCGGCGGGCTGGCTCAGGTGGCTGTAGAGCATGTACCCCACGTTGCCGTTCATGGAAACCCTGGCGTAATTGCCGTTGACGGACAGCACCTGTACCGAGACCCCCGCCTGAAGCGTGACAAAGCGGCTGGAGGCGCGGGGCTGGCGATAGACGCGGGTCTGCTGGTTGGTGACCATCGTCTGGTTGGGCGCCGGGGTCTGCGTGGGCGTCGGGGTCGCGGAGGGTGTCACGCGGGACATCTCGGAGACCCGCGCGATGCCGACAACGCCGCCGCCGCTGACCAGCGCGGCCTTGCCGGACCATTTTTGCACGGTGACCACCGTGCCCCGGGGAAGCGTGCCCACGATATTGTGGGGCGCGGCCTGGGCGTATACGTTCATCGCGTCCACCGCGACGACGGCTTCAAAGCTGCCTGCGGCCATCGCGCAGGGCAACCCCGCCAGCAGGAGCGCCGTCACTATAAGCAATATCAGGCGACGCATGGCCGTATAATTGGCTTTCATAATCATTTTTCTCCAATGGTATAAAATTTGGCAGTAAGCCATAGCATACTGCCATTATAGCACTTGTTACAACATATGTCAATAATTTTTAATACTTTTGAAATAAGATGAAAAATCCTGTGTTACGTTAAGGCTAAGTTGCGTCCCGCCAGTCCTTGCACACATCCACCCAGCCCGCGAAGCCCTGGGCTGCGGCTTCAAGCTGCGCGCAGCTCAGCTCGATGGCGCTGTTGGCGCTTCCGCAGGCGGGGAACACTGTGTCGAAGCGCTTCAGGGATTCATCCAGAAAGGTGCGCACCCCTTCCCGGATGGCGAAGGGGCAGACGCCGCCCACGGCGTGGCCGATGCGTTCGACGACCGCGTCCGCGCCGAGCATCTTCGCCTTGGCGTGGAATTGCGCCTTAAAGCGGGGGTTGTCGATGCGGGCGTCGCCGGCGGTCACCAGCAATATCGGCCCCTCCGGCAGCATCAGGCTCAGGCTCTTGGCGATGCGCGCCGGTATGACGCCCGCCGCCTGAGCCGCCAGCTCCACCGTGGCGCTGGAGGTTTCAAATTCGAGGATCTTATCGGAAAGGCCCAGGGGCGACAGATATTCGCGGACGCTTTGGATGGACATGGGGATGCTCCTTTCGTTGCATGGGGTGTACTGAGGGGACCTGTCCCCCTCCACTCAAGTCACAGCCGCCCCGTAAACCCCACCGCCAGGCCGAGGATGCGGATGGCGCCGCACTCGGCCAGGGTGAACATCATCGGGGGATATTTGGGGTTCTCCGAAAGCAGCTGCAGGCCGTTCTTCACGTGATAAACCCGTTTGAGGGTGGCTTCGTCGTCGATGATGACGGCGGCGATCTGCCCGTCCGCCACGTCGTCCTGGCGGCGGATGAATACGATGTCGCCGTCGTGGATGCGCGCGCCGATCATGCTGTCGCCCTTCACCCGCAGCGCGAAGTCGCAGTGCAGGCCGGCGTCGCAATCCGCGACGGCCAGCGACTGTTCGGCGTAGATGGGCGCGCCCGCGGCGATGGCGCCCAGCAGCGGCACCGGCTTTGAGATGACGGGCAGAAGGCCGTCGTACCAGTGGGGCGTCGCGGGCGCTTCGCCCAGGCGGCGCACCCCCGGTATGGCGTCGGGCCTGGGCGGGGGCGCGGCGGAGCTGCCCTCGCCGCCCAGCCATTCCAGCGGACAATCCAGCGCCTCCGCCAGGGCCGTCAGCGTGCCGACGGTGGGGTTGCGGGTTTCGCCGTTGAGCAGCTTGTTGATGGTTCCCTTCGGAACGCCGGATTTCAGCGAAAGCGCGTCCGTGGTCATGCCGCGCCGGGCCTTCAACCGGGCCAGCTTCTCGCTCAGCTTCATCGCCGTCACCTCCTGCGGACACATCAATTATAGCATATGGAAATTTGTTGAACAAGTCAAATTAACCGAACACGGTATTAATTTTTAAATTAATGGTTGCAAATTAACCGTATTCGGTTTATAATGCCGATGAAATACAAACAAACGTTCGATTTGAGGGGAGGTCGAAGGACATTGGACGTGAGACAAAAGGCCGGAAAGCTGAAGCAGCTGCGGCATTTGAAGCGGGAGGTCAATCTGCTTTCACAGCGCATCGCCCGGCTGGAGGCGGAGATCGACGACAACGCCCGGTCGCGCTGGCGGGGCCGGGTCGTCGTGGAGCACGGGGCGCGCCTTGCCGCCCTGCGGGATCGCCTGGCGCAACGGCGCGGGCAATGCATGGAACAGCTGGGCGCGCTGTACGGCTTCATCGACGACATCGACGACAGCCTTATGCGACAGATCATGGCGGGCCGCTACATCGACGGCCTGACCTGGAAGGAGGTGGCGGCGCGCATCGGGGAGCGGGACGAGCAGTATCCCCGCAGGGCGCACAACCGCTTCCTGGCGCGGGCATCGCTGCCGGAGGCGGTGGCCGGCATCCGCGGGGACCGGGAGGGCGCAAACGTACAGAACAGGGGGGAAAACTATGGAAAGGCAAACTGAAAAGGGCGAACGGATCGTCTGGCTGGCGGGCATGCCGCTGGCGCTGCACTACACGGTCAACAGCATGTGCGCGCTCGAAGCGCGGGCCGGCATGCCCATCGACCGTCTGCTGGACTGGCACTTCAACGCCACGCGCCTTCTGCTGTGGGCGGGTTTGTATCACACCCATCCGGACCTGACCGTGGGGGACGCGGGGGATTTGATCGGCGAGCACATTCTGCGGGGCGGCAGCCTGGAGGACATCGCGGAGGCCTGCGCCGACGGCCTGCGGGCGGCGGGGCTGCTGGGCGAGTCGGAGGCGCCGGAAAAGGCCGGCGGCGAAGAGGCATGACGCCTCCCCCGGGAAGGATGCGGGCCGTCGTCCGCTTCCGGGAAAGCTGCTATGTGCGCGCCGCGCCCAGCGCCGCAGGCGCGGCGCTGGGCGTGATGATGCGGGGCGAAGGCCTGCCCTGCGGGGGCGACGCTTCGCCCGACGGGTGGCTTTCGGTGATCTATCGCGGCAAAAAGGGATGGGTGTCGGGGCGATTCGCCGAATGGGTTTTGCAGGGGTGATGGGGTGCAGGCAAAACGACGCAGGGGCGGCACATATGCCGTCCCTCAAACCGCTGACAAAGGCCGCAAACGCAGAAAATCCTTCCGAAAGAAGAGCGGAAGGATTTTCTGCTTGCTGTGCATTTACGACGGGGTAAACTCCCTTTTTTGCAGGCTCGCCGCCTTGCCTTGCAGCCTTTTTCAGCGGCCTGCAGTCTGTTGACTTTGTCAACATCCTGAGGGGCGGCATATATGCCGTCCCTGCGATGGTATTGATTCATTTTGCGTGGCAATCCGCCTTGATGCAGACGCGCGCCCGGGCAACTAACGAGACCGTGACATGCAGATCGCCTCAGTCCTTCACCGCGTGGCCCTTTTTGACGATCACGTCCACGACCCGCTGGCACAGCTCCAGGCAGGTGTCGTCGCTCTCGGCCTCCACCATCACGCGCACCACCGGCTCGGTGCCGGATTCCCGCACGAGGATGCGGCCCTTCTCGCCCAGCTGTTCGGCGACCGCTTTCACGGTGGCCTGCACGTCGGGATCGGCCTGGGCCTCGGCCTTGTCGTAGACCCGGACGTTGATCAGCTCCTGGGGATACATGGTGAAGCCATCGCAGAGCTCGCTCATCTTCTTCTTGCGGGCCAGCATGCACTCCATCATCTTCAGGCTCGTCAGTATGCCGTCGCCGGTGGTGGCGTACTTGGAGAAGATGATGTGCCCGCTCTGCTCGCCGCCCAGGCGGCAGCCGTGCTGCGTCATGTACTCGTAGACGTACTTGTCGCCCACCTTGGTCTTGACCACCTCGATGCCCCGCTCGTTCAACGCCTTGAACAGGCCGAAATTGCTCATCACCGTGGCCACCACGGGCTTGTCCACCAGCTTGCCCCGGTCCTGCATGTAACAGGCGTAGGCGTACATGATGTGGTCGCCGGTGAGCACGTTGCCCTTCTCGTCCACGCACAGGCAGCGGTCGGCGTCGCCGTCGTAGGCGAAGCCCACGTCCAGGTGGTTGTCGAGCACGAACTGCTGCAGGGCTTCGATGTGGGTGCTGCCCACGCCGTTGTTGATGTTCAGGCCGTTGGGCTCCGCGCCCATGACGAAGGTGCGCGCGCCCAGCGCCTCGAACACGGCCTTGGCGATCATCCATGAAGCACCGTTGGCGCAGTCCAGCCCGATCCGCAGGCCCCGGAAGCTGTACAGCCCGTGGCTGATCAGATAGCCCACGTAGCGGTTGCGGCCGCTGACATAGTCCACCGTCTCGCCGATGTGCTCCTTCAGCGCGAAGGGAAGCGTCTTCACCTGCTGGCCGAACACGTTCAGCTTGCCGTCCAGATAGTCCTCGATCAGCTGGATCGTGTCCTCGCCCATCTTCTCGCCGTTGCCGTCCAGCAGCTTGATGCCGTTGTCGTAGAATGGGTTGTGGGAGGCGGAGATCATGATGCCGCAATCAAATTCGTCGGCGTGGGTGACCCAGGCGACGGAGGGCGTGGTGGTGACGTGGAGCATGTAGGCGTCCGCGCCGCTGGCGGTCAGGCCCGCGATCAGCGCGTATTCAAACATGTAGGAGGAGCGGCGGGTGTCCTTGCCGATGACGATCTTCGCGTTCTCCCGGTTGCCGGCGAAGCGCCGCTGCTGGGTGTAGTACCAGCCCAGAAAGCGCCCCACCTGATAGGCGTGGTCCGCCGTAAGCGTGACGTTGGCCTCCCCCCGGAAGCCGTCGGTGCCGAAATATTTGCCCATAGTGCGATCCTTTCGTTGGTCGATGGATTCTGATTGAGTGGGGTAATAGATGAGGAACTGGGAACCAGGAACCAGGAAAAGTCGCGCACAACAGAAACAAGGTAAATAGGCGTTGCTTTCCCGGGATATGGCTTGATTGGAAGTTGTGAGCCTGTATCTATACGCGGCAGCCACTATTTCTAGTTCCTAGTTCCTAATTCCTAGTTCCTAATTCCTAATTCCTAATTCCTAGTTCCTAATTCCTGGTTCCTTACCCACACTCCTGCAAATCAAACATTACAACCGTTCCGCCTTCTCAATATCCAAAAAGTACTTGTACGTATCCACCGTCAGCTCGCCGCAGGCGGGCTCGTCGCAGGCGATGATGGCGGCGGGATGGTTTTGCAGCGCCGAGCAGGTCCACTTCTGGCTGACGCCGCCCTCCACGGAGGCCGCCAGCGCCCGGGCCTTGTTGTGGCCGTTGATCAGAATCAGCACCTCACGGGAATCCATCACCGTGCCGATGCCCACGGACAGCGCCTTCGCGGGCACCAGCTCGGGGTCGTTGCCGAAGAAGCGGCTGTTGACGATGCGGGTGTCGCTGGTCAGCACGCGCACACCGGTGCGGCTGGTGAGGGAGGTGAAGGGCTCGTTGAAGGCCAGGTGGCCGTCCACGCCGATGCCGCCCAGGAACAGGTCGATGCCGCCCAGGGAAGCGATCTTCGCCTCGTAGCGGGCGCATTCGGCCTCCGGGTCTGCGGCCATGCCGTCGAGGATGTTCACGTTCTCTTTGGGAATGTCGATGTGGTCAAAGAAGTTGGACCACATGAAGTACCAGTAGCTCTGGTCGTGCTCCCTGGGCAGGCCCAGGTATTCGTCCATGTTGAAGGTCACGACGTTCTTGAACGTCACCTCGCCCGCCTTGTTCATGCGGGTCAGCTCGCGGTATACGCCCAGGGGCGAGGAGCCGGTGGGCAACCCCAGCACGAAGGGCCTGTCGCCCTGATGGGCGTTGATCTTCGCCGCGATATAGTTCGCGGCCCACTTGCACATCTTTTCGTAGTTCTCCTGAATGACAACGCGCATGGTAAACACTCCTTTTTATTGGTCAAATTCGGAGCCATCGCTCCGAGACAAATCAGAACTTATTGACGATCTCCCCCGTCACCTTGTAGATGCTTCCCTCCGGCACGACGCCGCGCACACAGGAGGTGGGGTAGATGTTGCTGTGTCGGCCCACTACCGTGCCGGGGTTCAGCACGGCGTTGCAGCCACATTCCACGTGGTCGCCCAGCATCGCGCCGAACTTTTTGATGCCTGTCTCGATGTCGCCCTCCGGCGCGTGGACGACCACCAGCTTCTTGTCTGAGCGGACGTTGCTGGTGATGGAGCCCGCGCCCATGTGGGCATAATAGCCGAGTATGGAGTCGCCCACATAGTTGTAGTGGGGCGTCTGGACGTGGTCGAACAGTATCACGTTCTTCAGCTCGCAGCTGTTGCCCACCACGCAGTCCGCGCCCACCAGCGCCGAGCCGCGCACGAAGGCGCAGTGGCGGACCTCGGTGTTCGGCCCGATGATACAGGGCGCGCCCAGATAGGCCGACGGAAATACCTTCGCCGTCTTATGTACCCAGACATATTCCGAAATTTCCTCATAGTCCGCGCCCAGGGTCGGCCCCAGGGCCAGTATGAAGTCCTTGATGCCCTTCAGGGCCTCCCAGGGATAAGTAAATCCGCGCAGGTAGTCCGCCGCGAGGGTGTGGTCCAGATCGAACAGATCGGTGATCGTATACATAGCTGCCTCCCTGATAATTAGGAATTAGAATGAGGAATTAGGAATGTGGAATGGTGGTTAAAATCCCTGACGGGATTTCATCATCCATTCCTGATTCCTCATTCAACGGTGACGCTCTTGGCCAGGTTCCTCGGCTTATCCACGTCCAGGCCACGGGCGACGCTGGTGTAGTAGGCCAGCAGCTGCAGGGGCACCACGGCCAGGCTGCCCATGAAATGGCTGTCGGCCCTGGGCACGTAGACGGTGAAGTCGGCGGTGTCCTCGGCGCTGTAGTGGCCATAGCTGGTCAGGGCCATCAGGTACGCGCCCCGGGCCTTGCATTCCACCATGTTGCTGACGGTCTTTTCAAACAGGTCGTCCTGGGTCAGCACGCCGATGACCAGCGTGTTCTCCTCCACCAGGCTGATGGTACCGTGCTTCAGTTCGCCGGCGGCGTAGGCCTCGGAGTGGATGTAGCTGATCTCCTTCATCTTCAGGCTGCCCTCCAGGCTGACGGCATAGTCCAGGCCCCGCCCAATGAAGAATATGTCGCGGGCGCTGGCGAATTTCGCCGCGAACCATTGTATGCGCTCCTTGTCCTCCAGCACCCGGGTGATCTTGTCGGGCAGGGCCGTCAGCTCCCCGACGAAACGGGCGCAGGCCGCCTCGTCCAGCCTTCCCTTTGCCCTTCCCAGGGCCACCGCGAAGGCGTACATCGCCGCCAGCTGGGCGGCGTAGGCCTTGGTGGTGGCCACGGCGATCTCCGGCCCTGCCAGCGTGTACAGCACGTTGTCCGCCTCCCGCGCGATGGTGGAGCCCACCACGTTCACCACGGCCAGCACGCGCGCCCCCTGGCGCCTTGCCTCCCGCAGCGCGGCCAGGCTGTCCGCCGTCTCGCCGGACTGGGAGATGACGACGACCAGCGCGCCCTCCGGCAGCAGCAGCCGGCGGTAGCGGAATTCCGAGGCCAGCTCCACCCGCACGGGCACGCCGGACATGTCCTCGATGACATACTGGGCCGCCATGCCCACGTGCCAGGCCGAGCCGCAGGCCACGATCTGCACCTGGCTGACGCCCGAGAGCAGCTCGTCCGTCAGCCCGGCGGCGCTCAGGTCGATGCTTCCTTCGGAGATGACGCTGTTCAGCGTGTCCCGCACGGCGGCGGGCTCCTCGTGGATCTCCTTGATCATGAAGTGCTCGAAGCCGCCCTTTTCCGCCGCCTCGGAATCCCAGGTGATCTCGGTGGGCGTCTTCTGCACCGTGTCGCCGTTCAGGTCGAAGAAGGTGACCTCGCCGGGGCACAGCCGCGCCACCTCCAGGTTGCCGATGTAGTAGACGCTGCGGGTGTATTTCAGTATCGCCGGCACGTCTGAGGCCAGGAAGGTTTCGCCCTCGCCCAGGCCGATGATCATCGGGGAATCCTTGCGGGCGGCGTAGATCTCGCCGGGGAAATCCCGGAACATAAGCGCCAGGGCGTAGCTGCCCCGAACGCGCACCATCATGCGGTTGATGGCGTCCACCGGGCCGATCCCGTACTTTTTATAGTAATAATCCACCAGCTTCACCGCCACCTCGGTGTCGGTGTCGCTGTAGAACTGATAGCCGTTTTTCAGCAGCTTTTCCTTCAGCTCGGCGTAGTTCTCGATGATGCCGTTGTGCACGCCCACCACCGCCGATTCCACCGGGCCGGAGCCGGAGCCCTTGCAGATGCCGCTGACGTGGGGATGGGCGTTGGCCTGGCTGGGCTCGCCGTGGGTGGCCCAGCGGGTGTGCCCGATGCCGCAGCTGCCCGGCAGCGACCGGCCGTTGTCCGTCTTCACGGCCAGGTTGCGCAGCTTGCCCCGGGCCTTGACCACCTCGGCCAGCTTTTCGCCGTCCCGCACGGCCAGGCCAGCGGAGTCGTAGCCCCGGTATTCCAGCCTGGAAAGCCCCTCCAGCAGGATCGGCGCGGCGGATTGACTGCCGGTATAGCCCACGATTCCACACATGGCGCAAGACCTCCCCATCATCGACTTCGGGGCGCGACACGGCCGCTTCCCCGAATTTTATATCAGAATTTTATCACCCGTATAAGCCCAATGCAAGCAAGAGACGATATTTTTTCGCTGTTTTTAACGCTTCAATAAAAAGACCCGCGCCGGACAAAGCGCCCGGCGCGGGTATAAAATGCAACGAACTATCTGTGGACGATCACCTTGTACGGCTTCTCACTGTCGGTTTCGACGGAAACCTCGCCGCCCCTGGTCGTCAGCGTATAGGTCGCGGCCACGTTGCCCTGCAGATCCGGCACCTTCACAACGAGCGCGCCGTCCTCGGGCTGGAACATGTGCAGCTCCAGGCCGTCGGCATAGTCGTAATCGGGCCGCGCCTCGTTTGCGCCCATGGGGATGACGCTGTTCGGACGAACCATCAACGGCAGGGACAGGTAGTCGTGGGTTTCCCGCCGCCAGGTGTCGCCTTCGACGACCTCGCCGGAGAGGAGGCTCGTCCACTTGCCTGCGGGCAGGTAGTAGTCCGCGTGGCCGTCGGCGTGCATCACCGGGGCGACCAGCAGGTTCGCACCCAGCATGTACTGCCCGTCGCAGGTTTCGCAGGCGATGCTGTCCGGGAATTCCAGCATCATGGGGCGAAGCACCGGCACGCCCGTCTCATGGGCCTCCACCGCCGCGCCGTACAGGTAGGGCATCAGGCGGTTTTTCAGGCGAGCGAATTTCTTCACGACCTCGTTCGCCTCCTCGTCGAACAGCCACGGCACCCGGTAGCTGCTCGATCCGTGCAGGCGGCTGTGGCTGGACAGCAGGCCGAAGGCGGCCCAGCGCTTGTAAACGTCGGCGGTGGCGGTCTGCTCGAAGCCGGCGATGTCGTGGCTCCAGAAGGCGAAGCTGGAGTGGGCGATGGAAAGCCCGCTGCGCAGCGTCTCGGCCATGCTCATGAAGCTCGCGCTGCTGTCGCCGTTCCAGTGCACCGGGAACTGCTGGCCGCCCACCGTGGCGCTGCGGGCGAACACCACCGCGTCGCCCTCGCCCCGGAAATCGCGGATGCAATCGAACACCATCTTGTTGTAGAGATAGGTGTAATAGTTGTGCATGCGCAGCGGGTCGCTGCCGTCGAAGTATCGGATGCCCTTCACGGGGATGCGCTCGCCGAAGTCGGTCTTGAAGCAGTCCACCCCCATCTGCATCAGCGCCCGCAGCCTGTCGCAGTACCATTCCCGGGCGGCGGGGTTGGTCACGTCCAGTATCGCCATGCCCGGCTGCCACATGTCGGTCTGCCAGACGTCCCCGTTTTCCCTGTGGATGAAATAACCCTTTTCCACGCCTTCGTCGAACATGTTGCTCTCCTGGGCGATGTAGGAGTTGATCCAGCAGCAGATGTGCAGCCCCTTGCCCTTGAGCTTCTTCAAAAGGCCCTCGGGGTCTGGGAACACGTCCGCATCCCAGGTCAGGTCGGAAAGGTGGTTGTCCTTCATCCAGAAGCAGTCGAAGTGGAACACGGACAGGGGGATGTCCCGCTGGGCCATGCCGTCGATGAAGGAGGTGACGGTCTTTTCGTCGTAGCTGGTGGTGAAGGAGGTGGACAGCCACAGCCCGAAGCTCCACGCCGGGGGCAGGGCGGGCCTGCCGGTGAGGGCGGTGTATTGCTCCAGTATGCCCTTGGGCGTGCCGCCGTAGATGACATCGTAGGTCATGCTCTGGCCCTGCTGGCTGAACTGCACCCGCTCCACCTTTTCCGAGGCCACCTCGAAGCTGACGTCGCTGCTGCTCTCCACCAGCACGCCGTAGCCCCGGTTGGTCATGTAGAAGGGCACGTTCTTGTAGGCCAGCTCGCTGGCGGTGCCGCCGTCGCCGTTCCAGATGTTGACCTCCTGGCCGTTCTTCACATAGGCGGTGAAGCGCTCGCCCAGGCCGTACACCCGCTCGCCCACGTCCAGGTTCAGCGATTCGATCATGTAGTCCACGCCCGTGGGCTTGCAGTAGGCGTGGGCCATGGCGTGGTATTCCGATTCGGTCAGCAGTCGCCCGTCGCCGGTGTAGGTGACGCGCCAGCCCTTTTTGGCCTTGCTGATCGTGGCCTTCGCCCGGCCGCTCTGGAAGGTGTATTCGCTTTCCGTTTCGGTGATGACGGGCTTCACGGGGCACTCGTGCATTTCAAAATGGGGGCCGTGATCCACCACGCCCCGCCAGTGCTCAACCTTCACCCGGATGACGTCGGCCATCGGCGCGGTGAAGGTGACGGTCAGCGTCGGGTGGTTCATCACGCCGCCGCGCCCCTCCGCAGGCACCGTGGGGCAGACGATGCGCAGGGCGTCTTCGGTAATCGTCGCGTCAAAGCTCTGAATGGCAAAATGCAGATCGTATTCCGGCCTGTTCAGCCAGTAGCCGTTGGTGAATTTCATGGGATGGACCTCCGTTTGATATGTAATGTTGGAATTGTGATATGTTTGGATAGATCTGAGGAACTGGGAATCAGGAACCAGAAATTGCCGCGCACAAAAGAGCAGAGTTGAATCATCGTTTCGTTCCCGCGATATGGCTTTTCAGAAATTTCAGTCATGTATCTATGCGAGCCATTTAATTCCAAATTCCTGGTTCCTAGTTCCTAATTCCTGGTTCCTAGTTCCTGGTTCCTAGTTCCTAGTTCCTAGTTCCTAATTCCTAATTCCTAGTTCCTGGTTCCTGGTTCCTCATTCCTCATTCCTTACCCCTTTATCGCCCCCGCGACCACGCCGTCGACAATGTACCTTTGCAGGAACACGAACACGATCACCGAGGGCAATATCGCCAGCACCATGGCGGCCAGGGCGTAGTGCCACTTGGTATTCAGCGAGCCGACGAAGTTGTAGGCGGCCAGCACCAGCGTCTTGGAGGCGGGCGAGCTGTTCACCATCAACAGGGGCAGCAGGAAGTCGTTCCAGATCCACATCACGTCCAGCACCACCACGGTGGCGGTGACGGTTTTGAGCAGCGGGAAGATGATGTACCCGTAGGTTTGCAGGGTGGTCGCGCTGTCGATCATGGCGCTCTCGTCGATCTCCGAGGGGATGGACTTCATAAAGTTGAAATAGATGAACGTGGCCATCGGTATGCCGAAGCCCCAGTACTGTATGCCCAGGCCCCAGGTGCTGCCGTTCAGGTGGATCATGTTCATGAACTTGAGCAGCGTGATCATGATGGTCTGGAAGGGGATCAGCATCGGCGTGATGATGAACAGGTGCAGCGCCTTCGTCACCCGCGTCTTGCGGCGGTCCAGTATGTAGGCCGCCATGGACGAGAACAGCACGATGCCCGCGATGCCGATCAGCGTGATCACCACGTTGTTGAAGAACAGGCGGAAGTACTCCATCTTTTCGATGACGTAGGTGTAGTTCGCCCATTCCAGGCGGGTCGGCAGGGCCAGCACGTTGGTCAGGATCTCCTTGAAGGGCTTCAGTGAGTTGTCCACCATCAAAAACACGGGGTAGATGTACATGCAAGCCGCCAGCACGATGGCGATCAGGAATAGGGTGTGGGTGACGATGCGCCGTCCCGGGCTCTGGACCTTGTCCATCACTGCTGCACCTCCCTGCGCTCAAACACCTTCAGCACGATCTGGGTCAGCACCAGCACGATCACGAAGAACACCAGCGCCTTCGCGGAGCCCAGGCCGTAGTTGTTGTTCTGGAAGGCCTCGCGGTAGATGTCCAGCGTGGCGGAATAGGTCGCGCCGCCGGGGCCGCCCTTGGTCAGCGCCAGTATGATGTCGAACACCTTCAGTGAATTGGTCAGCGACATGAATATGCAGGTGGTGATGGAGGGCCCCAGCAGGGGCAGCACCACCCGGAAGAAGCGCTGGGTGCCGGTGGCCCCGTCGATGCTCGCCGCCTCCATGACCTCCTTGGGAATGGCCTCCAGGCCGGCGATGTACAGCACGATGTAAAAGCCCAGTGACTGCCAGGTGCCCACCACCACCAGCGACCAGAAGGCCAGCCTGGCGTCGCCCAGCCAGCTCAGGTTCCACACGCCCCAGCCGGTGATCTCGTACAGCTTTTCAAAGCCCTGGGTGAATATGAACTTCCAGATGAAGCCCACGATGGTCATGGACATGATGTAGGGCAGAAAGAACATGCCCCGCAGGAAGTCGGCCAGCTTGAATTCCTTCGTCAGCGCCACGGCCAGCAGCAGCGCCAGCACGTTGGTGAATATGATGAACAGCGCGGAATACTTGAACGTAAACAGCAGCGCGTTCACAAACTCCGGGCTGCCCGAGGAGAAGATGGTCTTGAAGTTTTCAAGGCCGATGAACACGGGGTTGCGGGAAATGCCGTTCCACTCCGTGAGGGAATAAAAGCCGCTCATCACGAACGGTATGTAGATGGCGATGAGCACCATGACCACCGCCGGCAGCGTAAAAAGAAGCGTGTCCTTCAGCGCCCTGCGGTTCATGGGACTGGAAGTGTTTTTGTCCACTGGGACACCTCATTCCTCATTAAAATGCAGCCAGCCGCGCCGCACAGGGTACGGCGCGGCTGGGTCGCGTTGGCAATAGATTAATGGATTGTATCTATTCAGTCCTACCTCCCAGCCAACCAACGGGGAGGTATCGGAGGGGCAGAGCCCCTCTGATGTTCAATCGTTCCCGGGCGGTGCATTATCCCAAATCCCTGATTTGTGATAATGCAGTTTGCCCAATCGGGCAAACCGGTAAGCCCAACAGGCTTACCGCCTTGGCATGTACGGTGGGAACGGGAGTATTTTACCGCCGGAAAATCCCATTTTCCAGAGGGAAAATACTTTCCTTGCAGATTTGCCGCATAGCAGTCGCGCCATTGCGCCTACGCGCAGGCGCGACCAGGGCGGCAAACCCAAAAGGTTTGCCGGTCCGGCCTGTAGGCCGGACTGCCGACGGCTCAAATCAGAGATTTGAGGCGCGGCACCGTTTGGCGGGGGAGCTTGCTCCCCCGTCCGATCGTAACTATTCAGTCCAAGACTGAATAGTTACGATTACTTGTTGCCGTCCAGCTCGACCCACTTGGCCTCGATCTGGGCGCAGCAGGCGTCCTTGTCCAGGCTGCCGCCGATGTAGGCCTGAATGGCCTCGCCCATGGCCTGGTTGAAGCTGTCGGAGGAGTAGCAGATGCTCAGTGCGGCGGCGCCGTCCGCGGCGGCCAGCTCGGAGCCCTGCTTGATGATCTGCATGTCGGCCATCTTGGCGCCGGTGATCGGCGGGATGACGCCGGCCACGTCGCAGAACCAGTTCTTGCCGTATTCGCTGGTGTACCACCAGTTCACGAAGTCCATCACGGCCTCCAGGTTGGCGGAATCCTTGTTGATGCGCAGCGCCTGGTCGGAGCCGGCGATGACCTGGCTCTTGGCCGGATCATCGGTCACGGGGTAGCCCGCGAAGCCGATCTGCATCGCGTCGTCGATGGCCAGCACGTCGGCCTCGACCCAGGGGCCCTGGCCGATGACCATGGCGGCCTTGCCGGTGCCGAAGGCGGAAACCTCGCCTGCCAGGTCGGTCTCCAGGGGCTTGTTGCCGCCGTACTTCACGCACAGGTCGATGAAGCGGAAGAAGTTGTCGTAAAGCACGGGATAGTCCTTGATGTGGGCCTCGCCCGCCTGGAAGGCGGCGACCAGCGCGGCGGGATCGTCGGTGGCGGCGTCCAGGAAGTGCTGCATCACATGCTTGAACACCCACCACTCGGCAAAGCCGGTGGTCACGGGCTGATAGCCGGCCTCGGCCAGCTTTTCGCAGGCGGCTTCAAAATCGTTCAGCGTCCTGGGGAATTCCAGGCCCACCTCGTCGAAGATGGCCTTGTTGTACAGCAGGCCGAAGTAATTGCCCTTCAGCGCGAAGCCGTGGATTTCGCCGTCGCCGTAGACCATCATGGCCGCCACGGCGGGGTCCATCGCCTCGGCGGCGGGGCTGCCGGCGAAGTTGTAGGAATACTCGGCGTAGTCCGCGATCTCCTTGCCGGAGGTGGTGCCGAAGATGTCGGGGGTGGTGCCCGCGTTGATGCGGCTCTTCAGCAGGGTGGGATAGTCGTTCTGGGTGGTCTCGTAGTTGATGGTCACGTCGGGCGCGACCTCCTTATAGGCGGCGATCAGCTCGTTCACCGCGTCCGCGTACTCGGGGCTGGGGATGAACATGTTGATCTCCACGGCGTCCGCCATCGCCGGAACGACGGACAGCGCCAGCACCGTGGCCACGGCCAGCAGCAGGCAAAGCAGCTTCTTCATGTTGGGTTTCCTCCTTATGAGATGTTCTGATGTCCGGGACGGTACCCGTCTGTTAACATTATAGATTATATGGTTCGTTTTTCACAGGTCATTTTGTGACCTGTACCGGCGATTTTGAGAACAAAAACGGGGAACGGCCCGTTTGAAACGCCAACGAACCGTTCCCCCGATCGCAATCCTTTCGTCCTTCCCGCTCACTTTCCCTTGTACAGCACCTTTTTCCCCGCGGTCAGCTTCGTGCTCTTGTCGATATACAAACGGGCATAAAAGCCCCAGTCCTCTTCGGTACCCCATTGAACCTGCTTCTTGTCGGTCTTCTTCTTCATCTTCAGCGCGTCCTGGAGCTTGGGGCAGTTCTTGATGTCGATGGTCTTGATCTTATTGTCGTATGTCCAAAGCATCTCCAGGTTTTTGTTCTTGCTCACGTCTATCGCCGTCAGCTTGTTTCGACTGAAATCCAAGCTCTTTAGCTTTGAATTTTTGCGCACGTCCAGCGCCGTCAGGGTGTTGCCGGAGCATGTCAGCTCCTCCAGCTTCGCGTTCTTCGTCACATCCAGGGCCTTCAACCGATTGTCCGCGCAGTTAAGCGTTTCCAGCTTTGTATTCTTGCGCACGTCCAGCGACCTCAGGGCGTTGTTGGGACAAAACAGTAATGTCAGTCTCTTGTTCTTTGTCACATCCAGCGCCGTCAGTTGGTTGGCTTGGCAAAACAACAGTTCCAACTTTGAATTCTTTGTCACATCCAGCTTCGACAGCTTGTTTTCCGGGCATTCCAACAATGTAAGCTTAGTGTTCTTTGTCACATCCAGCTTCGTCAGCTTGTTTTCCGGGCATTCCAACAATGTAAGCTTAGTGTTCTTTGTCACATCCAGCTTCGTCAGCTTGTTGACGCTGCAATCCAAATTTTTAAGTTTGGTATTCTTCGTCACGTCCAGCTTCGTCAGCTGATTCCTCCAGCAATAGAGTTCTTCAAGCGACTTGTTCCTGCTGACATCCAGCTTCGACAGCTTGTTTTCGCTGCAATCCAACACGGTTAGCTTCGTGTTATTTGTCACATCCAGCTTCGACAGCTTGTTGCCGGCGCACCACAGTCCTAAAAGCGCTTTGTTCTTCGTCACGTCCAGCTTCGACAGTTGGTTTCCCCCACAGTCGAGATCCCTCAGCACCTTGTTCTTGCTGACATCCAGCTTCTTCAGCTTGTTCTGCGCGCATATGAGCGCGCCCAGATTCTCGTTCTTTGAAACGTCCAGTGAAGTCAGATTGCAGCCCACACATTCCAGCCGATCCAGGCTGCTCAGAAATTCGATGCCCTTGAGGCTGGAGCAGTTGACTTCGTTGACCCCGTTCTCGCTATCATCCCACGTGCGCAGATAAACCTCCTCGGCCTGATCGATCTCCGCCGCCGACAGCTTGCCGTCGCCGTCCGCGTCGAAATGCGCCTTCACGTAATTGCGGAAGGTCGTGTCCGGGAAGTTCGCTTCGTTGATGGGCACGGGTTTCCTGTCTTCTTCTTCCTCCCCGGTGTTGGCGGCGGACGGCGCCATCGCCTCCCCGTCCAGCTCCGGCAGCGACAGCTCCGCCGGGATATCCTCCAAAACTTCGGACATCTCCGTCAGCTCCGGCGCTTCGATTTCTACCGACAGCGCCGCTTCCTCCGCGGCCGGGAACGCTTCAATCTCCACCGCGCCCTCCGCCAGGGCGTACATCGGCAGCGCGCACAGCAACAGCGCCGCGCACAGCAGCGCGCAAAGGGGTCTCAAATACTTCTTCATACAAAGCGCCTCCTTTTAATTAACGCGTCCGGCCAAAGCCGGACGGGCGTCATCCATTTGGGCTGAAAATTATCCCATACCCGCATTATAACATAAACAATATGCAGAGTCTACCATAAAAAGGGGCTTTTTCCTGAAAAACAGACCCGCTTGCCGATACTTGCATTCGGCCTGCGCCCATGTTATACTGAAGCGGCGGGCACGGCGCGATCCCCCCGCCCCAGACCCTTGCCGACACGCATCGCGCCCCGGCGACGACACATCTCTCAGGATATCTGATATGAACGCCTTTTCATCCATCAAACGCTGGCGCAACCGCACCCGCATCCGCACCCAGCTGAGCCTGGTGGTCAGCGCGGCGGTGGCGGCGCTGTGCGCGCTGCTGATCCTCTACAGCTACCTGACCCAGCGCAGCGCCAACCTGCGCCACGAGGCCACGGCCATGGGCCGCGTGCTGGAGCTGGAGAGCCGGCAGCTGGACGCCTATGTGGACGAGCTGTGCGCCTTCTCGCTGCAGCTGCGCAACGACAGCGCCTTCATGTCCGTGCTCAGCCAGAGCGGCGACGTCGGCTATGCCGGGCAGCAGACCCTTGAAAACGCCTTCCGCACCCAGTTCTACAGCCGGGGCGACATCGCCTGGATGGAGCTGTACCTGATCCGGCCCCGGTTGCGCCTGCGGCTGGACAACCCCCGCCGGAAGGTGCAGAGCCTGGACTACGCCCCGCCCGAGGCGCTGGAGGGCAGCGACGCCTTCCTGTCCGCGCCCCTCTACCTGTCCATACGGCCCAGCGACGAGGGCTTTTTGCAGATCACCCGCACCATCATCGACGCGCCCCGCAAGACGCCGCTGGCGGTGGTTCGCTTCCTGGCGGACTTCTCGCTGCCCGGGCGCCTGCTGCAGCGGCACGGGGAGAACGACGAACGGCTGTACCTGTTCGACGCCTCGGGGGCCGCGTTTACCGACGCCCCCGACGGGGACGCCGTGCGCGCCGCTGTCGCCCAGGGGCGCAGCGACATCGAACTGGACGGCGAACGCATGCTGCTGGCCACCTGCGCCCCCGGCGATTACGGCATCACCCTCGCCGCCGTCAAGCCCGTGGCGGTGGTCAACGCGGCGCTGAACCGCGCGCGCAACATCACCGTCGCCATCGGCCTGACGGCGCTGGCGGTGATCTGCCTGACGCTGCTGAGCTGCATCCACGCGCTGCTCAAGCCCCTGGACGCCCTGGCGGAGCGCATGGGCCGCGTGGGACAGGGCGAATTCCGGGAGCGCACGGCGCTGGAGGGCAGCAGCGAGATGATCGGCCTGTCCGGGGACGTCAACCGCATGGCCGAGGACATCTCGCGGCTGATCGAGAGCACCTACATGGCCTCGCTGAACGAGCGCACCGCCCAGCTCGCGGCGCTGGAGGCCCAGACCAACCCCCACTTCCTGTTCAACACGCTCCAGGCCATCGCCACCGAAGCCATACTGGCGGAGGATCAGAAGGTCTACCGCATGATCACCACCCTGGCCGCGCTGCTGCGCTACACCATCAAGGGGGGCAACCTGATCGATCTGGACACGGAGCTCAAATACGTGGACAAGTACCTGACGCTGCAAAAGGCCCGCTTCGGGGATCGCCTGCAATACGCCATCGACGTCGATCCCGCGCTGCTGGCCTGCAGCGTGCCCAAGCTGGGGCTGCTGGCGCTGGTGGAAAATTCCATCGTGCACGGCATGCAGGGCAGCGTGGACGCCATCCGCCTGTCCATCGAATGCTGGGACATGGGGGACATGGCGGAGATCCGCGTGACGGACGACGGCGCGGGCATTTCCGGGGAGCGCCTGCGCCAGCTCCGCGCGTCCATGGCGGACGAGACCGTGGTGGTGATGCAGAACATCGGCCTCGGCAACCTGTCCTCCCGGCTGCGGCTGCTGTACGAGGGGCGGGCGCGGCTGGAGATCGAAAGCGTCGCCGCGCCGGAGCGCCGGACGACCGTTCGCATACGGATACCGAAGGAGGCGGCCGAAGATGTACACAACGCTGATCATTGACGACGAGCAGTCCGTTCACCAGGCCATACGCTCGCTGGTGGACTGGGACGGCATGCGCATGGCCCGGCCCGAATCCGCCAGCAACGGCGTCGAAGCGCTGGCGCGGATGGAGGCCCTGCGCCCGGACATCGCCTTCGTGGACATGAACATGCCCCTGATGGGCGGCGTGGACTTCCTGTCCAGGGCCACCGCGCTGTACCCCGACACCCGCTTCATCGTGGTCAGCGGCTACGATTCCTTCGACTACGCCCGGGCGGCGATCCGCTTCAACGTGGTGGACTACCTGCTCAAGCCCATCGACGCCGACGAGCTGGATGCCGCGCTGAAAAAGGCCCTGGCCCAGCTGCCCGAGCGCCCCGAGGAGGCCCGCACCCCGGCGGAGCTGGCGGAGGCCGTGAAGCGCTACATCGACGAAAATTACCGGCAGAGCATCAGCCTGGACACCCTGGCCGAGCGCTTCTATTTCAGCCGGGAGTACATCGGCCGCATCTTCCGGGCGCAGTACGGCTGCGCCGTGTATGAATACATTCAGCAGCGGCGCATGGAGCAGGCGAAGGCCCTGCTGGCCAATCCCCGCCTCTCGCTGCAGGCCATCGCCGAGCATTTGGGCTACAGCAACGCCAACTATTTCAGCAAGGCCTTCCGCCGCCACTTCGGTGCCTCGCCCAGCGAGTACAGGGAGACGTTTTCGCCTTAAG
>CACYZW010000073.1 GCA_902778995.1 uncultured Eubacteriales bacterium | reverse complement strand
TGAACGAAGCGGTATAGACAAATCCAGAATTGAAAGCCGACAATTGAAAACGATTATGAAGCGACGGCTTTTTCGCGTTGTCAATTGTCAATCGTCAATTCTCCATCCTGAAACCGGAGGTTTTTGCAAATGGGACTGTTTGACAAGATCAAGGCCGGCCTGCAAAAGACGCGCAACGTGTTTTCCGGCCGCATGGACGAGCTGGTAGAGAACTACAAGGAGCTGGACGACGACTTCTACGAGGACCTGACGGACATACTGATCATGGCCGACGTGGGCGTACCCACCTCCGAGCTGGCGGTGAACCGCCTGAGGGAGAAGTGCAAGGCCGAGAAGATCGGCAACCCCGAAAAGGCCCGCGAAGCGCTGAAGGGCATACTGGTGGACATCCTCTGGGCCGAGCCGATGAAGCTGACCAGCCCGATGGTGCTGCTGATCATCGGCGTCAACGGCGTGGGCAAGACCACCTCCATCGGCAAGCTGGCCTCCCGCCTCAAGGCCATGGGCCGCCGGGTCATCATCTGCGCGGGCGACACCTTCCGCGCCGCCGCCGCCGACCAGCTGACGGTATGGGCCGAGCGGGCCGACGTGCCCATCATCAAGCACAGGGAGGGCGCGGACCCCGCCGCCGTGGTCTACGACGGCATACAGGCCGCCAAGGGCCGCCACGCCGACGTGCTGCTGGTGGACACCGCCGGGCGCCTGCACAACAAGGCCCACCTGATGGAGGAATTGAAGAAGATCAGCCGCGTGGCCGAACGGGAATTCCCCGAGGCCTCCCTGGGCGCGCTGCTGGTCATCGACGCCACCACCGGCCAGAACGGCATGGCCCAGGCCAAGGTGTTCAGCGAGGTCTCCAACCTGGACGGCATCATACTGACCAAGCTGGACGGCACCGCCAAGGGCGGCATCGCCATCGCCATCCGCAACGAACTGGGCCTGCCCGTGCGCTACATCGGCCTGGGCGAGCAGCTGGACGATATGCAGCCCTTCGACGCGAAGGAATTCGTCAACGCCATATTCGGAGATTAAACGAGGGCAAAAGCATGACCATCGACGTTAAGCTCAAGGCCGTCATTGACCGGTTCGACTTTCCGGGCCATATGATCGAATGCGCGGAGATCAAAACCGGTCACATCAACCGCACCTACCGCCTGCGCTTTGCGCAGGACGGCGGCCCGGCGCGGGATTACGTGCTGCAGCGCATCAACAACTATGTGTTCAAAAAGCCCGCCGAGGTCATGGAGAACGTGCGCCTGGTGACGGAGCACATCTCCAGGGCCATGGCCGCCCGGGGCATCGACCCTGAAAACCGCGTGCTCAGGCTGGTTCCCGTCAAGGGCGGCGGGGCGATGGTGGAAGACGGCGAGGGCGGCTTCTGGCGGGCTTACGACTTTATAAAACACGCCCATACCATCGACCGGATCAAGCACCCCGGCCAGTTCCGTCAGATCGGCGCGGCCTTCGGACAGTTTCAGAGCATGCTCTCCGACTTCCCCATCCACCGGCTGCACGACACCATCCCCCACTTCCACGACACCCGCAAGCGCCTGGGCGACTTCGAGCGCTCCGTGCAGCTGGATGTGGCCGGACGCGCCTGCACGGTTCGGGAGGAGATCGAATTCATACGCCGCCGCGGGCCAGCCATGTGCCGCATCGTGGAGATGATCGAGGCGGGCGAAATCCCCCTGCGGGTCACCCACAACGACACCAAGATCAACAACGTCATGCTGGACGCGGACACCGGCGAGGCGCTTTGCGTGATCGACCTGGACACCGTGATGCCCGGCTCGGTGCTGTATGACTTTGGCGACGCCATACGCTACGGCGCGTCCACCGCTGCCGAGGACGAGACCGACCTGAGCAGGGTCGCGCTGGACATCGACCTGTTCGCGGCCTTCTCCGACGGCTTCATCGCGGCAACCGCCGCGCGGCTGACCGGGACGGAGCTGTACAGCCTGCCCCTGGGGGCGCTGGTGATGACCTATGAAAACGGCCTGCGCTTCCTGGCGGACTACCTGGACGGGGACATCTATTACAGGATCGAGCGCCCCGCGCACAACCTGGATCGCGCCCGCTGCCAGGGCAGACTTCTGGCGGATATGGAGCAAAAGCGGGCGGAGATGGACGGGATCGTCCGGGAACAGGTCAGGCGGTGGGGTAAAAACATAGGGCTTTGAGAATTGCAGACCGGGAGGTAGACGTCTTTGAATTATCGCATTGAGCGGGATTCCATGGGCGAAATGCAGGTGCCCGCCGACCGCTATTGGGGCGCGCAGACCCAGCGCAGCCTGCAGAACTTCAAGATCGGCGGGGACGTGATGCCCCGGGAGATCACCCACGCCTTCGGCATACTGAAGAAGGCCGCTGCCATCGCCAATCACCGCATACAGCCGGAGCGCATGACCGGGCAAAAGCTCGCGGCCATCTGCGCCGCGGCGGACGAGGTGACCTCCGGCGCGCTGGACGGCCACTTTCCCCTGGTGGTTTGGCAGACCGGCAGCGGCACGCAGTCGAACATGAACGCCAACGAGGTCATCGCCAACCGGGGCAACGAGATTGCCGGAGAAAAGCTGCTGCACCCCAACGACGACGTGAACATGTCCCAGAGCAGCAACGACACCTTCCCCACCGCCATGCACATCGCGGCGGTGCTCGGAATAGAGGACGCGCTGCTGCCCGTGATGAAGCACTTCATCGAGACGCTGAAGCGGCTGGAACGGGAAAACGCCGGCGTGGTAAAGTCCGGCCGCACCCACCTGCAGGACGCCACGCCGATACGCTTCGACCAGGAGATCCGCGGCTGGCGCGGCCTGATCGAAACGCCCCTGGAGATGCTCAGACTGGCCGTTCCCCCGCTGTGCCGGCTGGCGCTGGGCGGCACAGCCGTGGGCACGGGGCTGAACGCCCCGGCGGGCTTCGACGCCGAGGTCGCAAAGGCGGTCTCCGAGCTGACGGGCAAGCCCTTCGTCGCCGCCGAAAACAAGTTCCACGCGCTGACGGGCAAGGACGAGCTGGTCTTCGCCCACGGGGCACTGAAGGCCCTGGCGGCCAACCTGATGAAGCTCGCCAACGACGTGCGCTGGCTGGCCTCCGGTCCCCGCTGCGGCCTGGGCGAGATTCGCATCCCTGAAAACGAGCCGGGCAGCAGCATCATGCCCGGAAAGGTGAACCCCACCCAATGCGAGGCCATGACGATGGTGGCCGTGCAGGTGATGGCGAACGACGTGGCCGTGGGCATGGCCGCCAGCCAGGGCAACTTCGAATTGAACGTGTTCATGCCCGTGCTGATCTACAACTTCCTGAAATCGGTGCGGCTTCTGGCCGACGCCATGCGCTCCTTCGACGCCAACTGCCTGTCCGGTCTCACCGCCAACCGGGAAAAGATGCGCAGCAACCTGTATCACAGCCTGATGCTGGTCACGGCGCTCAACCCCTACATCGGCTACGACAACGCCGCGAAGACCGCCAAGCTGGCCTATGCCGAGGGCATATCGCTCAAGGAGGCCTGCGTGAAGCTGGGCTTCCTGACGCCCGAGCGCTTCGACGAGGTATTCCATCCGGAGGAGATGGCGTAATCAAATGAACAGACGCAGTGCGCGACGATCGCCCTGCGTCTGTTCATTCCACAAGTCAAATATTTTCTCAGTTGAAGTCTTGTTCTTCAAGAATTGCCTTTCGCACCCGCGATTCTTCCTCATCAAACAATCTTCGTTGTTCCGATATAAAAAAATGCTTGATCTCCTCCCAATCCGCAGGGACAAAGGTTTTCGGAAGCGCTTCCTGCTCGGCGTCGTCAAAATAGCCGAGGCCCATCAGCATATAGGTTATATCCTTTTCACGCCCATATTTTTCCCGTGTCACAGACAGCAGCCGCTTTCCATCGAAATCAGGTACGCAGCGATAGATTTGATATAAATCATAAAAATCCTTGCGCGCGCCCCTGCTTCCTATGGCGGAAAGCTTCATCGCCGCAATATCCACAGGGCTTGCCATGCGAAGACGGTCAAAGTCCCCTGAGCACTGAACGAACGCTTCAACCAATTTATAGGGATAGTAAAAAAAACTGACCTTTGCACCATCGATCAAAATATCGCAGGTATCCGGCTCTATGACAACCGCCCGCGCGGACGGAAAGCGCTCTCTCAACATGTCGTAAAGCGAATCGGCATTAAAGTGGCGAAGCGTAAAGAAATCAAAGTCCACCGATACCCGCAATCCCAGTTGCAGAGACAGCGCCGTTCCGCCCGCAAGATAGAAGCCATCCAGCACCCCTGTCTTCACCAGCGTCTTCAGCAGGGACAAGCGCTTTTTATCCAGAACATGTTCAAACATCGCTACCTCCAATCCCGCGACAGGGGCAAGCGTTCTCGTGGAATATGGAACTTGCGCGCCATAAAGCTGCGAACTACGGGTTTCATATCTCTGCGGCGGCTCACCGCATCGACAATCTGCTGTTCAGAAAACAAATCGACCACCCAAATATAGCCCCGCATACCGCCCATGTTCAGCAGTCTGGAAATGATGTACGGGGCATTGCGATTCATGTCCAGCGCATCGATACGCGTATCCCAAAACAAAGGCTTCATTTCAGAAAGCATGCGCTCAAATGCTTTCCCCCGCGCTTTGTCATTCATTCAGATCATTCCCTTCGCGCCGTCAACTTTTCGGGCGTGCGTGAATATATATTATCTGCCGTACCGGCTCATACAGATAAAGCGGAGGTTCAGCGCCTTGTCCTCATCCAACGGCGATTGTCGCGCCATTAGCCGCATTCCCCTCGCGGAGATACAGGAAACGCCCGATCTGCCCCGAAGGGCTTTCTCCGAAGAATCCATTGAACGGCTGGCGGAATCCATACGGCTGCACGGCCTGCTGTCGCCATTGCTGGTAAGGCAGGCGGACGGCGGGAGGTACCTGCTGATCGCCGGGGCGCGCAGGCTGCTGGCGCTGCGGATGCTGAAGCGGAGCTGGGCCGAGGCCATGGTGTTGACGGGCAGCCCATGCGACTGCGCCCTGATCGCGCTGGTGGAGAATCTGCAGCGGGAACCGCTGCACTTTCTGGATGTGGCGGCGGCCTGCCGGCGCATATTGGACGCCTACCCCATCACCCAGGAGCGCCTGGCCGCCGCGCTGTCCCTCAGCCCATCGACGCTGGCCAACCGGCTTCGATTGCTGAAGCTCCCGGAAAGTGTGCAGGACGCGGTGCGCCGCCACGGGCTCGGCGAGCGCCACGCCCGGGCGCTGTTGCGCCTCAAGAGCGCGGCGGATCAGCTGTCCCTCGCGGAGCTGGCCGCCCAAAAGCGCCTGAGCGCCGCCCAGCTGGAAAGGAAGGTTGAGGAACGCCTGGCCGCGCCCGTCCCCGCCCGGCCGGGAACGACCGCCGCCCTGCGGGACAGCCGCATGATCGTCAACGCGGTGCTGGATACCGTGCGCCGGCTCACCCGCATTGGCCTCCCCGTGCGAAGCCGCGTGGAGGAGGGCGAGGACTGCGTCCGCGTGATCGTGACGATACCGGCAGGGACCTTGAAAATTGAAAACTAAAAGGCTCCTGCCGGCAGGCGATGGCCTGCTGTGCCTATACAATATCTTATTGTCAGTTTGAATCGTCGTTCTTCAGTCCTTTGAGTTTGACCGCTTCCCCGTTGCGCAGCTTTTCAGCGATGGCGGATATCCTGCGCAGGCGGGCGTTCACGCCGGATTTACCGATGGGCGGGTCCATCAGCTCGCCCAGCTCCGCCAGCGGCATCTCCGGGTTGTTGGCCCGGGTGTATGCCATGTCCCGCAGGCTGTCGGGCAGCTTTTCGAGGCCGAGCTCCGCGTCGATGTATCGTATGTCCCGGATCTGGGCTTCAGCGGCGTTCATGCTTCGGTTGATGTTGGAATTGTCACAATTCAGCTGTCGGTTGACCCGGTTGCTGACCTCCTTTTTGACGCGCACGTTCTCGAAGGCCATCATGGCCTTGGCCGCCCCCATCAGCGAAAGCATATCGGAGATGTCCTCCGCCCGCTTCAGGTAAACCACATGCTTCGATTTTCGCATCGAGCACTTCGCGTCGATGTCGAAGGCCGCGAGCTGGGCCATGATGCATTCCGCCAGCGTCTCCGTCGGCGCGGCGATTTCCAGGTGATAATGCCTGTCGGGGTTGCTGATCGCGCCGCACATGGTAAAGGCCGCCCGCACAAAGGCCTTTTTGCAGCAGCTGTAGCGGACGGTCTCCTCCGCAGGCAGGGGACGCAGGCCGAACAGGGCCGTCTCGTCCAACAGCGCCAATGCGCTCAGCAGCCCAAGCGCCTCCGCCTCGGGCACGGCCAGCTGGTAGCGGGTCTGGTTGTTCAGCGCATCGCCGCTGAGGGCGCGAATCTGGCCGATGATGCCGTAAAACCGCTTGAGCATGGCGAAGTAGCGGCGCACGGTGGGCGCTTCCGAGGCCGTCAGCGTCACGGCGTAGCGCTCCCGCCCCCGCCAGGCGATGCCGCCGGAGCAAAGCAGCGCCGCCGTCAGCTCGCTGCGGGCGCAGCAGGCGTCCTCCACAGGCAGCCGGGCCAGTTCTCCCCGCACGTCAGAAGCAAAGGACATGTCAGTCTTCTCCCAATATGCGCACCTCGGTCTCCAGCCTTACGCCGAAGCGCGCCGCCACCTCGTCCTGCACGACGCCGATCAGCGTCAGTATGTCCCCGGCCGTGGCGTCGCCGACGTTCACGATAAAGCCGGCGTGCTTTTCGCTGACCTGGGCGCCGCCCACGCGGCGGCCCTTCAGCCCCGCCTGTTCGATCAACGCCCCGGCGAAGTGGCCCTCCGGGCGCTTGAAGGTGCTGCCCGCGCTGGGCCAGTTCAGGGGCTGCTTGTCCCGGCGGCGGGCGTTCAGCTCCCGCATCCGCGCGGCGATGGCCTCCGGGTCGTCCGGCGTCAGGGCGAAGCGGGCGGAGAGCACGATGCCCCCCTCCCGCAGGGGCAGGGACGTGCGATAGCCCATCTGCATCTGCTCAACGGTCAGCGTGCGCAGTTCGCCGTTCAGCAGCACCCGCGCGTCGATCAACACATCCGAGAGCTGGCCGCCGTAAGCCCCGGCGTTCATGGCGCAGCCGCCGCCCAGCGTGCCGGGGATACCCGAGGCAAACTCCAGCCCGGAAAGGCCGCTGGACTGGGCGTAGGCCGAGACGCGGGCCAGGGAAGCCCCGGCCAGGGCGCAGACGGTATTTCCCGTGCGAACGATGGCGGCCATGCCCTCGCCCAGCGCGATCACCAGGCCGCGTATGCCCCCGTCCCGAACCACAAGGTTCGAACCGTTGCCGATGATGATGACGGGTATCTTCGCCTCGCGGGCAAGGGACAGCGCCTGGGCGATCTGTTCCTCGCTCTCCGGCAGGAACATCACATCCGCAGGTCCGCCCACCCGAAAGGTGGTGTGCCGGGACATGGGCTCGTTTTCAAATATCTGGCGCGATTCCGCAAAGGCGGAGAGCGCTTCAACGATTGGATTCATACGGCCTCCGAAGGGTAGAGTGCGTTTCAAAAATCATGGACATGCAATTCCGGCGGCCTCTCGGCCAAAACTGCGCTGTACAACCTTGCCTCAGGCGTCGCCAAAGCTGCGGTTTTCCGCCTTGTTACGACGAAAAATGCCCTCGGACTTTCACATCCCTGACTTTTGAAATACGCTCTAAAAGTTGAAATAGATGAACGGGTTATAGCTCCCCACCGCCACATAGGTGATGGCGATGAAGGTCAGCCCCAGCAGCGCCGCAGCGCCGGTCACGCGCATCAGATTCGCGGGCACATGCAGCTTATCCCGCAGCAGCTCGGGCACCGGCAGGCTGAACAGCACGCCCGCCGCAAGGAATATGCCGTATTCCCGCAGGAAAGCTCCCGTGAGCCCGTTCCACACCGGCGCGCCGGTCATGCCGAACATCGATCCATAGAATATGCGGGCGACGTGCAGATTATCCGAGCGAATCATCACCGTGATGGTCACCACCGCGAACATGGCATAGAAGTGGCCCACGGCGCGCTTGCTCATCCACTTGCCCAGCCCCGTGAAGCGCTCGATCACCAGCATGACGCCGAAGCCGAAGCCCCACAGGAAATAGGTCCAGGCCGCGCCGTGCCACAGGCCGGTCAGCGTCCAGACCACCATCATGTTGAACACCAGCCGCGGCTTGCTCACCCGGCTGCCGCCCAGGGGGATGTACAGGTAGTCCCGGAACCAGGTGCCCAGGGAGATGTGCCACCGGCTCCAGAACTCCGCCACGGTCTTGCAGATGAAGGGATAGGTGAAATTCTCCAGAAAGTGGAAGCCGAACATCCGCCCAAGGCCGATGGCCATGTCGGAATAGCCGGAGAAATCGTAGTACACCTGCATCAGATAGGCGCAGGCCGCCAGCCACGCGCTGACTACCGACAGATCCTTCGTTTCCAGGGCGAAGGCGGTGTCCACCAGCAGGCCCAGGTTGTTGGCCAGCAGCATCTTCTTGCACAGGCCCTTCATAAAGCGCTGGGTGCCCTCGATGAAGTCGTCCAGGTTTTCCCTGCGGTCCTGAATCTCCTCGGCCACCGTCTGGTAGCGCACGATGGGGCCCGCGATCAGCTGGGGAAAGAAGGAGATGTACAGGCACACGTTGATTAAATTCCGCTGCACCTTGCCGTGGCCGCGATAGACGTCGATGACGTAGCTCATGGCCTGAAAGGTGAAGAAGGATATGCCGATGGGCAGCGTGATCTGGGGCACCGGCAGATGGATGCTGAACCACTGGTTCAGGCTGGTCAGCAGGAACATCAGATACTTGTACACGCCCAGCAGGCCCAGGTTAAAGACGACCATCAGCGTCAGTGCCAGCTTCGCCTTCTTTTTATCGTCCCGCACCCTGTCCACCCACAGGCCGAACAGCCAGTTGACCACGATGGACGCGATCATGATCGGGAAGAACTTCGGCGCGCCGAAGGCGTAAAAGCCCAGGCTCATCAACGACAGGAAGATATTGCTCGCCTTGCGCCAGCGCATCAACAGGAAATAGCCGATCAGCACCACCGGCAGGAAATAAAACAGAAATTCTATGCTGGAAAAGACCATTGAGTGCACTCCTCGAGAGCATAATTTGACTTTTATATTATACTCCATGTTCCGGGATTTGTCCAATAAATTCTGTTTTCCCATGACGGTTGGGCGCCACTGTCGGTTACTGCTCAGTTTCCAATCCGGGGGCATTGTGTACGCCGACCCCGCAGGCATTTTTCCGGCGGAAAATCTCATTTTCCAGAAGATAAATGCTCTCCTTGCAGATTGAAGCGCCGCGCCTGTTCGAAGGGGAATCTGTCCCCCTTCGACAGTTGCTGCAAAGCCGGAGGCTGGACAGCAATCCACTATCGTTCAGAAGCGCAACATCATTTCACCCTCCGGAAATCATCCCGGAGGGTGAATGAGGCGCTTAAAAAACTTTACTTGACCTTTTTGCTCAACGCCTTCGACCACTTGGAAACGAAAGCAGTTCCGTTGACCTTCTTATAGCCTCGTATGCGCACGTAGTAGGTCTGGCCCGCGGTCAGGCCCTTCAAAACCTTCTCGACCGTCGCGTTCCTGGCGATCGTCACGGTTTTGGCGGACTTGAAGCTGCTCTTCGTGCTGTACTGAATCTGGTAGCCCGCGCCGCCGACGGTCTTCTTCCACTTGACGGTCAGATTTCCCTTCCCCGGTGTCAGCGAGGCAAGCGACACAGCCTTGGGATTGATCTTGAAGGCGACCTTTACCGAATCCTTGAACTTGTCCTTTCCGGTGATCGTCACCGTCGCCTTGCCGATCGCCTTGTTGTTCTTGTAGGAGACCGTGTAGTCGGTTCCCTTGACCAGCTTCTTGCCGTTATACTTGACGACGGGATCCGGCTTGATGGTCTTGCCGGTGTAAGTCTGCGCCTTGATGGCGCTCACCGTGGCCGTCTTGATCGAGATCCTGTTTTTATACTCCCAAACGGCATAGAGCTCGGTGTGCGCATGCTGCCGCCAGGCATCGGAGTTCTCCGGCGAGGTGTCCTTGATCAGCGTGCCCTTGGGGTCCTTCGGGTCGGTGCACCAGCCCTTGAACCTGTAGTCCTCGCGAACCGGCTTCAGTTTGCCGATGTCCACGACCATTTCTCTGTCTTTGTCCTTGAAACCTGTCGCTTCGCAAAGGTAGTAATCCATGCCCTTGATCTTGCCGCCGTTGGGGTTGAAGCCCAGCGTCAGGGTATCCGGACTCATGTAGATCCTCGGGGCGTAAAACGTGGGCCAGAGCAGGACATCCGTGAAGCAGCACAAATCAATGCTGCCGTTGCTCAAATTGGCTTTTACGAAATCACGCAGATTGAGCTGGATCGCGATTTTTTCGGCGGCAAATTCCGCCCGGAAGTTTGCGCTTTTATTCGTATACCGGGTATGGGTGCGGCTGGGCATATCTCCCCAAAACCATCTGTACGGTCGCTCGGACTGCCACGTATCGAATGCAAATCCCTTCATCAGGGGATTTGGGATTTCGTAGGTGCGGTCCTTTGCATCCACATAGAGCTTGAACGGGAACGGCGACTTCGCCTTTTTCCAGGAGGTTGTGCCGTCGCTGCAAACAAGCGGACCGGCGTCCGGGAAGTATTGCTGATACTTCTCGGTATCAAAGTCCACTATGTAGTATTTCTCGAGGAACCAGACATTCGGCTTACTGTAAATACTTCCGCCGCCCTGGAAGCTGTGTTCGGTGTTGCTTCCGCCTTTGCCCAGCATTTTCCCGGGGGAATCGCATTGGTTGAAAGCGCCCCCCTGTCCCTGTATAACGATGGGCAGGCCGGTATTGTTGACATACTTGCTGACATAGGTGTAATCTGTGATGCTGCCTTCCACTATCTCCTCAATGCCTTCGCGGGCACGGTAGGGAACGGGCAGCGTGGCCGTCTCCACTTCCGTCAGATTCGTCCTGGAGGGCGTACCCGTGCGGGGCAGCAGGTTTATTGTGTTGTAGCCGGTGTACTCAGTAAGCACCACCGGGTCGTCCATCTGGTAGATCGTAAAACCGAAGCGCATGAGGCCCGTCTGGACGTCGACGTCTGTGACGCCCGCGTCTACCGGCACGATGGCGATCGTCTCACCGGGCAGGACGAGGGTATAGTCATTCTCAATCACGTCCCCGCCAGGACCCAGTATGTGGTCGGCGGACTCGGCCTTCTTCTTCTCTGCCTCCAGCCAGGCTTCAAATTGCGCCTTGTCGTAGCAGTCTTTCAGCGGAGTGTCATAGCCGGCCGTGCCGTTCGCCTCCGGATTTCCCTTCTCCGCGTCGGTCGCCGGCGACGGAGCGGACGAAACAGGCTCAACCGCCAAATCAATCGACAGCCCGGTGTCCGCCAAATCAGGCGTATCCAAATTGTCCTCCGTGGCCATGTCGATCGTCAAGCCGCCTCCCAGCGCCTCGCCGTTCGTCTGTTCAGCCAATTCCGGGCTGATCTCGATCTCATCCGCCAGCGCCGGTATCACCGAAAGGCAAGACAGCGCCAGAACGACGACGGCTATCACCAGTTGTCGCAATCCCCGATTCCATCTGTTCTTCATATTGCCCTCCTTCCTGCGTCGGCCTGTGGCCGCGCTGCGTCGGTTTGCAAAACAATATACCATTTACATTATAAAGAAACATCCGAGCAATTGCAAGGTTTTTTGGGGCGTATCTTATCGGTTCAATCAAACGGTTTCCAT
The DNA here is from genome assembly GCA_902778995.1 of uncultured Eubacteriales bacterium. Lineage (GTDB taxonomy): Bacteria > Bacillota > Clostridia > Christensenellales > Aristaeellaceae > UBA2862. The sequence goes on along the minus strand of CACYZW010000073.1, from coordinate 891 downwards.
CGCCGCCGTCTTGCTTTTCCATTCGCGTTGTGATAATATAAAGAAGGAAGCGGGATGTCTGAGAATCCCCGACAAGTATCTCAGCGTCTCTTCTATGCGGCATACTGTGGCGCTTTGCCATACGATATTGACAGGAGGTTCTTTCCATGAAGATGTATTCCATCTACGACGCCGAATTCAAACCCTACGGCCAGGTGCTCGAGGGCTACGACACCAAAGAGCTGCTGGACGCGATGATGAAGATCGACCTGCCCGAGGGCGTGAACTACGAGCCCGGCATCGACAGCCTCGAAGCCTGCGCCATCTACCCCGTGCTGCGGGATCGGGCTTACGGCGGCATGCCGATCCAGCTAGGTATGTGCTGGGGCCACAACACCAAACTGAACTGCCTGGAGTACCACCGGGACAGCGAGGTCAACATCGGCACCCACGACTTCGTGCTGCTGCTGGCGAAGCAGGACCAGATCGTTGACGGCGTGCTGGACACCGCCCTGGTGAAGGCCTTCCGGGTGCCCGCGGGCGTGGCCGTGGAGGTATTCGGCACCTCGCTGCACTATGCGCCCTGCCACACGAACGCCGCCGACGGCTTCCGCGTGGCCGTCGTGCTCCCCAAGGGCACCAACACCGAAAAGCCCGACTTTGCCCCCGTCAGCGAGGAGGACAAGTGGATGACCGCCCGCAACAAGTGGCTGCTGGCCCACCCCGATTCCGCCGAAGCCAAGACCGGCGCGCATATCGGCCTGAAAGGCGAGAATATCGACATCGGTTAATGTCCGATGCTTTAAGGAAATGCCGCACAATGCTCATGGCGCATTAACGGCTGAATTTCAGCCGCCTGCTGCCTGCTGATTTCTTGACTTGCCGCCAGCAAGCCTGCGAAATCTGCAGTTT
>CACYZW010000072.1 GCA_902778995.1 uncultured Eubacteriales bacterium | reverse complement strand
CCGCCTCCTTGTCGCCCACACCGGCGCTTTCGGGGAGCGCGTTGATGAGGTCAACCACTTTCTTCGCGGCGGCTTCGTCGGCGGCCTTCTTCGCGGCTTCTTCCTCGGCGGCCTGCACCTGGGCCTCGGCAGTCGTGAGTTTGGCCAGCACGTCGCCAGAGACCAGCTTCTTCTGGTCGTCCGTCAGTTTGTTGTAGGCGGCGCGGGCGGCTTCCACCGCTTCCTTGTCGCCCACACCGGCGTTCTCGGGGAGCGCGTTGATGAGGTCAACCACCTTCTTCGCGACGGCCTCGTCAGCGGCTTTTTTCACGCCGCCTTTAGCCGTATCGACAGCACCGTTGAGGGCGGTAATCGCGTCGGCAACGGCGCTTTCCGTGGTATTGTCGTTCCCCGCCACGGCCTTCGCGGCTTCTATGGCGGTTTTCAGCGTCGCGGCGATGTCGGCATAATCATTCTTGATACTATTGTAATAGGTCTCCGCTTCCGCAATCGCGGCGTTCAGCCCGGTCTTGTCCGTCGGGCTGATGGTCACCTTTACCTTATCCGGCTCGGTGTCGGTGTGGTTGTCGTCGCCCTCGACCTTGTACCACACATAATAGGTTCCGGCGTCGGTAGCTGTGGGGATGGATGTGGTATAAGCCGATCCGTCGGGTGCTATATCAAAACCAGTCCCTAATGCGTAGTACATTGTACCTCCGCCAGCTACACCTGCAGAAACCAGCTCCTGTGCAAAACCGTTATAAGCTAATGTGCACGGAACAGGCGCGGCAATAACATTGGCGGGCGATAGTATTTCCTCAGTCATCTTCTCCCCACAAATATTACAGGTATACTCAACTATCTTGTTCTGAGTTGCAGATGCTTCCTGAATAACGACGCCATCATCGAATTGATGAGAACAAATGACTTGAATATCCAACTCTGCCTTACCATACTGCGTATATTTTGTATCATAAAATACTTTATTTTGAATACGCACAAGCTGGAACTCTATTGTTTCAGCACCTACTTTCTTTGCCTGGATATCAACTATGTTTGAAAAAAACACTGGATCTCCTGTTCTCGATGTATCATGTTCATTATATGCTATTATACTGGGTTTTTTATCCGTCACATCAATTGACAGATAATAATCTCCTTCATACCACTCTTGGTCATAAGGGTCAAAACCAAGCATGGTTTGTGGATAGGTGAATAAAGACAATCTTTCATGATTGCTGTATGCCTTTCCTGCAAGATCCAGTATTATACTTTTGTTTCTGCTGCCATCCCGGTTGTCAAAGCACAAAGTATAGTACGAACTCGAACTATCTCCTGAACCTGAACCCGATTCCGACACCTTCACCATGCATGACCACGAGGAAGTAATGTATGTGCCACCCACATAATATCTGTATTGGCATGTAATCGTCGCTGTCCCGCTACTCACACCCAATACATCACAAAAACCAGCGTTTTGTGATGTGATCTTTGCAATTCTTCCATCACTAGAGGACCAAGATCCGCTTGTCAACTTACCCGTTGTTAGTGTTGCCCCAAGCAATATCTGCCTAGTCTGCCCTATGTTAATGAGAATAGTCTCGGCTTGCGCTGTTTTGTGCATCTCTAATATCATCGTTATTGACATCAGTATGGTAATTACAATACCAAGTGTTCTTTTTACTTTCTTCATAATCGTTACCTCCTATTCGCTATACACCTTTAGTCGATTGTAGATGTCAAAAAATCTAATGAAAGCAGTCACTCTCGGAATCTTGTTCCACTTGTTTTTCGCTTCAATGCAAAATCGTGAGGGCTGTATCTCTACCAGGATTATCAATGCCAATCCTGTAAGTACATGAAAGCAACACACGGAGACGGTTCTCTGTGTTCTCATTGCCACGTCACAAACTTCCTCACAATTCCAAAGCTGCTCCCCGTTATCCTGCTGGCCTGCCGAATGGAGACGCCATGCTTCAGCAATTCACCCAGCCCTTTATCCCGCTTCTCTCGGCATTTCTTATCACCCGCACTAATTTGAGCACAGATAACGCACTCTCGTCAACACAGAGATCCGTCCCCATGTGTTCCACTTCTGTTGTGGATTTGGCAAAGCGCCGGGCTTCCCTGATTCTGCGAACCTCTGCCATCGCTTCTTCATGCGGCAGGGTTCTCCCCGCCTCTATATCTTCCAGCCCCCTATCCAACATACGAAGCAGATTGGGGTCAACTTCCGCCGCATCCTGAATGATAATTTTCTCATCAACCATACCGAGGCCTCCTTCTCCAGGAGCATATGCTCCCATGCGGTCTATCGTCACGCCGTCCGGTAATCTTACCGCTGTACGCGAGCATAAGGATACATATAGATTATATCAGAATCCCTGCTTGAAAACAATGGAATGGTCAAACTTTAGTAAAGCACAATATTTGAGCTTTTGCAAAGCGCAAATAGCGCGCAAGTTATAGCCGCTGCTCTGCTCTGCTCTAAGGCGCGTATTTCTATTCCGCATGGCTGTCAAGCCCTTTCCGTCAAAAATCCGAGAAGAACCGAAGTTCCCGTCTCATGTACCGGTCTGCCGGCGCGGATAATATACCACTGCACGGGGGCATATGGATACAAATAAATTATAGCAGAACCCGGGGCTGATTTCAATGGATTTTACAGAATTTTTTGTAGCTGCTCATTTGTATGCGAAATCTGGTTTGTAGTGGAGGAACCAGAATTCACCCGCGTGAACAGAACCCTTTATTTGAATAAAAAAAGGCGAGAACCGAATTCTCGCCTGTCGACGGTGCGGCGCAGCGGCGCTATGACGCAGTGGCAAGCCGCGAAAAATGCGCGCCGCCGCAAATCCTTCCGCTTTCATTCATTGTGCGTCCGCCCGAGGGACGCCGTTTCCCGTTCTCACCCGTTCAGCAGCGCCGCCTGTGCCTCCGCCAGCGCGACGTATTCCGCGTTGCCGGCGGCCTCCGCCCGCGCCTTCAGCAGCTCGAATTTGCTCAGGGCGTTCTGTACGCAGGGGTGATCGCCCGTCGCGCCCTCGGGGATCAGCTTGACGCTCTCCATGGCCATGTCGGCCAGCAGGTCCAGCAGCTGGGCCGAGACATCGCCCGCCGCGTCCATGCCGATGGACAGGATCTGGGGCACGAAGCCCAGGGACGAAGCGGTGAAGCAGCTGCCCACGAACTTGTTGATCTCGGCGTCGCTGAGCACGCGGGAGTTGATCTTGTTGGTCAGGTAGACCACCACCAGCTCGCGGCTGGGGTCGATCATCGCCATCGTGCCCGTCCAGCCCTGATGGCCCACGGTGTCCGTCGCGGCCTGGGTGCCGAAGTACCACGGGCGCTGCAGGTCGCCCTGCCGCCACCAGCCCAGGCCCCACTGCCCGTAATCCATGGCCTTCGGCGCGGTGAAGGCGTCCATCACGTTTGGGGAGAACAGCCGGCAGTCGCCGTAGCCCCCGGTGAGCATGACGCTGGCCAGCTTCGCCAGGTCGGTGGCGCTGGCAAACAGGCCCGCGTGGCCGGAGACGCCCTCCATGCAGTGCCAGGCCCGCTCGTCGTGCACCTCGCCCTGCACGGTATCGGTGCGGATGCCGGGGAAGGACAGGCGGTTGTCCCTGGTGGTGCCGTTCAGCTCGGTGGCCGCGCAATCCTCCCGCGCAAAGCCGTTTTCCAGGGGAAGGAAGGTGATGTGCTCCAGCCCCAGGGGTTCATAGAAGGTTTCCCGGACGTATTCGTCCAGCCGCCGCCCCGTGACCTTTTCGATGACGAAACAGGCCAGCATATAATCGACGTCCGAATAGAGCGTTTTGGTGCGGGGCGGGTACATCAGCGGCGTCTGGAATATCGCCTTCAGCGTGGCCTCTCTGCCCACGGCGTAGACCGGGTTGCACCCCGGCAGGCCCCGCTGCTGCCTGGAGAGGTCAAAATCCGGGTCGTTGTAGTTGGCGGCAGCCGGAAAGCCCGCCTCGTGGCACAGCGCGTCCCGCAGCGTCACGCGCCGCTTCCACGCCTTTTGGGTGTCGAGATCCGGCGGATCCTCCACGCCGAAATAGGCCATATCCAGCGTATCCTCGGCAAAGGCGTCGCCGAGGAGCTCCACGATGGGCGTATCCACGTTCAAAAGCCCGTCCGTCGCCAGCTTCTGCACCGCGTAGTTGGCGGAGAACATCTTGGTCACGCTGGCCAGGTCGTACAGCGTGTTCACGGTGACGGGCGCGGCGTCGGTCCTTCGGGTGCCGTCGGGGTTATAGCTGTTCACCCGGCCCCAGGCTTCTTCGACCACCAGCCTGCCGTTTTTGATCACCGCAAGCTGGGCGCTGGTGAAGCCGTGGGCGATGTCCGATTCGATGATGTCCCCGATCAGCCGCAGGGCCTCGGGATCGATGCCCTCGCCTTCGGGGTCGCCGGGCAGCACCACGGGATAGGGGATGTGGACGGTGACGGCCTTTCCCATGCCTGCGGGCCGGATATTGGTGATTTGCAGCGTGTTCACGCCGTCCACCGCGGCGGCGGAGATGTCCGCCGACCAGATGCCACCGGCCACGGCCGACGTGTCGAATTTGACGCCGTTGACGTACAGGTTGAAGCCGGTCACGCCCTCGGCCGCCTCCAGGTACAGCGTCCCCTGGCCGTGGTAGAAGCGAAAGCTGAACATGCCGTTCATGGCCAGCGTGTTGTCCACATATTCCTTCCAGTCCGGGAAGGCGACGGTATACTGCCACTGGGCCTGGGGCAGGGCGTCCAGCCGTTCGAGGGCTGCGAAGCGGCCGCCCTCCGGCTTCGATTCAGCCAGCCCTGTGCAAAGCATCATCAGCGCCATGAGAACGCACACCAGCTTTTTCATCGCGCCTTGCCCCTCTGAGCGGCGCGCGAAGCGTCGGTCGTCTGCGCCTTTGCGCGGTTGCCCGCCTGCGCCTTTGCGCGGTTGCCCGTTTGCGCCTTTGCGCCGTTGGTCGCCTGCGCCTTTGCGCGGTTGGCCATCCTGCCGCGCGGCTTCGCGTTGCTCTTTCCGGCGCCCAGGCGATAAACCTTCTTCGCCGCCTTCGGGAACCGGCGCTCCAGCTTCGGCACCGCCCGCATGGAAGCCTCGGCGCTGGCAATGCCGATGGCGATGCCGGCCAGCACGTCGGTGGGATAGTGAATGCCCACATAGAGCCGGGACAGCGAAATCAGTATGGCCAGCACCAGCGCGGGCACGCCGTACTTCTTCTTCGTGAGTCGGAACAGCACCCAGGCGCAGGCCAGCGAGTTGGTGGCGTGGCCCGAGGGGAAGGACCAGTCGTCGGCCTTCTTTACAATGCACTCCAGGCCCTGTATGACCTCGTAGGGGCGCACGCGGGCCACCCAGTTCTTGAGGACCAGGTTGGTGATGATCAGCCCGAGCACCATCGACGCCATGCAGACCACGCCCAGGCGCCGGGTTCTGTACATGAACAGCAGGACGAGGGACAGCACAATCCAGAGAATGCCCTTGTCGCCCAGGTGGGTGATGAAGACCATGATCGGCGTCAGGAAGCCCGAGCGCAGGTTGTTCTGTATCCACAGCAGTATCGAGCTGTCGAATTGGAATATCGCGTTCAAATCCATCTCTCCTTTGGGCGGGTATATGCGCCCTTGTACAATATATTCGCCTTATTTTATCACAACGCAACCGTCAACACAACTTTATTCCTGTGAATTTGCGTAAAAGCCGAGAATATGATAAAATATTGGATGCAAATACCATTGTCGGTTCCAAACCGACGGCGGAGGGATCCTATGCAACGCCTGAATCGCGGCATGCTGCGCCGCTACGAGATACCCGAACACGCCCCTTCCCGGGTGCGCGCCGTGCAGTTCGGCCTGAGCGAAGCCCTGCTGGGCGTGGCGGACCGGCTGTTGGACGCCGCCTGTCCCCACATCGGCATCGCCTGCGTCGCCCCGGACGCGCCCTGGGACGGCGAGGGCGCGAACCCGGCGGCGCTGCTGCGGGAGCAGGAGGGCCTGTTCACGCTGCTGGCCAGGGGCTACCGGGGGGAGACGCCGGTGAAGGACGAGATCGTGATCCAGTCCATACTATGCGTGGCGGAGGGCGCGGATGCCGTCGACGGGCTGGCCCGGACGCCGGAGGTTTCCCTGGGGCTGGTGGACACCCTGTCGCGGAGCCTGCAGGGCGACCTGCAGCGCGCAGCCCGGCTGCTGGCGGCGCGGCACGGCGCGGGGCTGGACGGCCTGTGGATGGTGTGCCTCGGCGAGGACGTCGGCTGCGCGGAGCGCGTCCGGGACGCCGTCGCCGCGCTGGCCCCGGAGGCCGGCGCGGGCTTCGCCGGGTGGCTGAAGTCGCGCTGCACCTTCTGCCCCGCCCTGGCGGACGGGCTGGCCTTTCGGGCCGACGCGAAGGAGGCCGCCCGGCAGTGCGCCGAGATGAACTACGCCGACGGCATGCTGCACCTGGCCGAGCCCTTCGCGGCCCTGACCATACAGGCCCCGGCGGGCCTGCGGGAGCTGCTGGCCCCGGCGGGCGCGGAGGGCATACAGATCGTGGACGATCTGTCGCCGGCGCTGGATGCGAAGCGCCGCGCCTTCGACGCGGGACTGTTCCTGATGGCCGCCCCTGGCTGGCTGCTGGGCTGCGACACGCTGGCCGACTGCATGAGGCACGAGCGCCTGCGCGCCTTCGTGGGCCGCGCCTACGCCGACGAGCTGCTTCCCGGGGACCCCGACGCCCGGCAAGCCCTCGCGCCCCAGGTGATACGGGCCTTCGAGCGCTTTGAAAACCCGCTGAACGACAACGCCCTGCTCCCCTCGGCCCGCCCGCTGCTGGCCCGCTTCCGCCTCGCCGCGCTGCCGGTCATCCGCGCCTGGGCGATGGAAAACTTCGAGCCGCCCCGCCGGCTGAGCTTCGCCCTGGCGGCGACGATCATGCTCTATGCCGGGGCGCGTCCCAACGCCCGCGGGCGCTATGAGATCTTCCGGGGGACGCAGATACACGCCCTGGACGACGACCCCGAAGCCCTGGCGGTATTCGCCACGCTGTCCCACGACATGCCCCCCGAGGCCCTGGCCTACGCCGTACTGGCCGACCGGGAGCTGTGGGGCGGCGCGGACCTGCGGGAAATCGACGGCCTGGAGGCGCGGGTGGCCCTGGACATCGCCAATTTGCAGCGCAGGCCGGACTATCTGCCGGAGGAATAGTTTGTTCGGCGGGGGACTCCGTCCCCCGCCGAGACCACCCCCTCCAGATTTGCCTGAACCCCCTGTGGGGTTTCGGAAACGCACCGGCGATTGCCCTATGGGCAATCGCCGGCAGCGCCGGGCTGGCATCCGCAGGATGCACCCGGGCTGGTCGCGCCTGCGCGTAGGCGCAATGGCGCGACTGCTATGCGGCAAATCTGCAAGGAAGTAATTTTTCTTCTGGAAAATGGGATTTTCCGGCAGAAAAATTTCCCCGTTGCCGCCGCACATGTCGCCGGCAACGATTGAACATCAGAGGGGCTCCGCGCCTCCGATACCGCCCCGATCGTTTGCGGATGTACGACTGAAAGTAACGCCGGAGGCATAGTCCATGCGCAAATTCATACGATTTGTCGCCGTCGCGCTGGCGCTGGCGGCGGCAGTGCTGGCGCTCAACCGCATCGTCTACGGCCGGTCGCTGAGGGCGACGCTCTACGAGTATACGCTGCGCCGCCAGTTCGCCACCCAGCGCACCGCCGAGGAGGAGATCCAGCGGTTGAAGGACAGAAGGGCAAAGGGCGAAAAGCCCTACGCGCTGCCCGACGACCTGGCCTTCAGCCGCCCCGTCGAAGCATACGACTTCCACGGCATGCAGGTGTTTACGCTGAACGGCGAAGGGGACGGGCCCGTGGCGCTGTACCTGCACGGCGGCGCTTACGTCAACGGCTTCAACGCCCACCAGTGGCATTTCATGGACCGGCTGGTCCGGGAGACGGACTGCGCCGTCGTCGCCCCGGCCTACCACTTGGCCCCCTTCGCCGATTACGCCCGGGCCTACCGCGACCTTTCCGCCCTGTACCGGGCGCTAAAGGAGAAGGCGCCCGACCGGCGGCTGATCCTGATGGGCGATTCCGCCGGGGGCGGCCTGGCCCTGGGGCTGGCGGAATACCTCGTCGGCGCGGGGGAGGCCCTGCCGGAACGGCTGATACTGTTCTCGCCCTGGGTGGACGTGTCGATGGAGAACCCGGATATCGCCGGGTATGTGTCCGTGGAGCCGATGCTCCACCTCGACCTGGTGAAGGTGCACGGGAAATGCTGGGCCGGGGACGCCGACACCCGCTTCTGGATGGTCAGCCCCCTGTTCGGCGACATGGCGGGCCTGCCCCCGGTGACGGTCTACTGCGGCACCCGCGAGCTGCTCTATCCCGACATCCTCCTGCTCCGGGACAGGCTGGCCGACGCCGGCGTGGACGCGACGCTGCGCGTGGGCCACGGGCTGAACCACGACTGGCCCCTGATGCCCATTCCGGAGGCGGATGGGGCGTTTGGGGAGATCGAAAGAATAATGGGGAATGAGGAATGGGGAATGGGGAATGGGGAATGGGGAATGGGGAATGATGGTGCAAATCCCTTACGGGATTTGTTTTGATCAACCTGTGGTAATTCTGAGATGACAGGCTTTCCGTACATTCAATCAAAGAAATCCGTCAGGATTTCTTCCGCCATTCCCCATTCCCCATTAAAAATTCTCGACAGGAGATTTAATAGATGTCAAAGCCCGAAATCTCTCCCTCCCCCGTCCCGCCAAACTACGCGGCGGCGGGCGACCTTCTGAGGGTGTTCTGCGTGTTCATGACCGGCTGGTATCACATCTGGCAGCAGTCCTGGCTGATGCCGGTGCTGCGCCTGGGCGGCCTTACGCTGGATTTTTACCCCTGGGTGCGGGCGGGCTACATGTTCGTGGACCTGATGCTGCTGCTCAGCGGCTTTCTGCTGTACCTGCCCTGGGCCAACGGCAATCCCCCCGCCACCGGCGACTATCTGCGCCGCAGGGCGCGGCGGATACTGCCGGGCTACTGGCTGTGCCTGGCGGTGATGCTGGCCTTCGCCGTCGCCGACCCCGGCTTTGACCGGCCCGGGCTGCTGGCGAAGGATCTGGGAACGCACCTGCTCTTTATCCACAACCTGTTCCGGTTCAGCTACACCCAGACCCGGCTGAGCGGCGTGCTTTGGACCCTGGCGGTGGAGGTACAGTTCTACCTGCTGCTGCCGGCGCTGGCCCCGGTGTTCCGCCGCCGCCCGCTGCTGTGCTGGGCGGCGATGACCGGCGTCGCGTTGAGCTTCCGCTTCCTCTGGACCGCCCAGATGCCGGACACCACGATGTTCGTCAACCGCCTGCCCAACATGCTGGACGTGTACGCCAACGGCATGCTGGCGGCCCATTTTTACGTCCGGCTGGCCCGCCGGGGGAACCGCCGGGCCCTGATCGCCGCGCTCGGCACGCTGCTGGGGGCGCTGGGGGCCTGGGGCGTGTTGCGCGTCGTGCGGGCGCAGGCCCTGTCCTACGGCGATTACGAGGCGCTGCGCCTGGGCCAGCTGGAGCGCCGCTGGTTGCTGAGCGCCTGCGGCGCAGCCTTCCTGCTGGGGGGCAGCCTCAGCTTCGCCCCGGTGCGGCGGGCGCTGTCCAACCGGGCGCTGCGATTCCTGGGCGGCGTCAGCTTCAGCTTCTACATGTGGCACCAGTGGCTGGCGGTGAAGCTCAAGGCCTGGCGCATACCGCCCTACCGGGCCTTCGCCGACCCCAACCAGACCGGGGAGATGCCCTGGCAGCTGTACTACACGCTGCTGTGCTTCGCCGCCGCGCTGCTGCTGGCGACGCTGATCCACCAATTCATAGAAAAGCCCGCCGCCCGGCGGATGGCCGGACGGCGGAAGCAGGGCAAATGAGCGGGGAATCATCCCCTCCGCATCACTTGATAAAGTAGATAAGCCAGGTATCGGCCTTCGTCTTGCTGTTGATGAAATGCATCCTGATGGCGTACTGGCCGTTCTTCTTCATGGCGGGCAGGCTCATCCTGACGGAAGAAGCGCCCCTGGGGGTATTGCGCGTCATGTCCTCGTCGTTTTTGAGATCGACCCACATGACCTGCTTGATCTTCCAGCCGCTGGCCGCCGTAAGCACGAGATCGCCCGCCTTCGCGTCGGCCTTCAGCTTGTCGTCCACGATCACGCCATTGGCAAACTTCGACTTCAGGTTCGCGCCGCTGATGCCAGACAGCACAAAGGATTTCAGCGGATTGACGTAGCCCACGACGGTGTAGGTGTGCTTGTAAGACTTGCCGTTGATCTTGAAGGAGATGGTGGCGCTGCCCTTTTTGCGGCCAATGAGACCGATGCGGACGCTGTCCTCCTCTTCATGGTCGTTCTCGTCCTCGTAGTTGACGAGGGTGCTGACGGTGTCCCGACGGGTTATAATGCCGACGACGCCCGGCTTGCTGCTCTTCACGTCGGTGACCTTCGCGCCGTTCAGATCCTCGATGAAGATGTCCACGAAATTGGCCTCGCCGGATTTGGAGGTCAGATGGATCGTCTTTGAACCCCAGTCGACGGACGCGGCGCAGGCGGGCAGCGCCGAAAGGACGAGCATTACCGCGACCAGCGCGGCACAGACGATTCTACGGACATGTTTCATGTTCATTCCTCCTCCTTGTTGATTGATGCTGTAACAGGCGGCAGGCCTGTAATCGCTACTTCACCTTCACGGACTTCGCCGCCGACCAGGCGGAATAGTAGTTCTTTTTGTTCACCGTTTTGTAGACGCGCACGCGCACATAGTACGTCTTGCCGCTCTGCAGCGACTTGACCGTTGCCGATACCGTCCCGGCCTTCTTCACCTTCACGCTCTTCGCCCCGGAAAAGCTCTTCTTCAGGCCGTATTGCAGCTGGTAGCCCGTGGCCACCCCGCTCTTCTTCCATGTGGCGGTAAAGGACCTGCTCCCGGCCTCCAGCTTGCTCAGCGCCACCTTCGGCGGCAGGATCCTGAAGCTGACCTTCCTCGTGCCGGTATACTTGCCCTTCCCCTTGAGGGTGGCCGTGGCCGTGCCGACGGCCTTGTTGTTCTTGTAGGTCACGGTGTAATCCGTGCCCTTTTTCAGCGTCTTCTTGCCGTACTTCACCTTCACCGCGGGCTTGAGGGCCTTGCCGGTGTAGACCTGGTCCTTCACCGTCGCCTTGCACTGGGACAGGTTCACCTTCGGCGCGGGCGTCGGCTCGGAGATCACCTTATAGGGGATGGACTCCATTTCCCTGACGTACTGTTCGCCATAGGAGCCCGCCACAACGTTCAGCGTCAGGTTGGAACAGCCCTTGAAGGTGTGAAATTCCATATGATTCACACTGGCGGGTATGGTCAATTCCTTCAGGCCCGTGCAGTTCTCGAAGGTATAGTCCATTATCGTGGTCAGGCCGTCTGGAAGGGTCAGGGCCGTCAGGGCGGTGCAATTGGCAAAGGCGTATTGTCCCAGGGTCTTCACGGTATCGGGAATGTTCACATCCTTCAGCGCCGTGCAGGAATAGAACATGTCCGTACCAAGGGTATCGAGCTTGGAGCCCTTTGCGAAGGTCACGGTTTTGAGCCTTTCCGAGAAGCCGAACATGAAGGTGCCCATCGACGTCACGCTGGACGGGATGCTGATGCTTTCCAGCTGCTTGCACTGGTGGAACGCCCCCGTTCCAATCTCCGTCACGCCCTCGGGAATCGTCAGTTTTTTCAGCGCGCTGGAAAAAAACGCGCCCTCGCCGATGGATTTCAGGCCCTCGGCCAGCGTCACCTTGTCCAGGGGAGCGCAACTGTCGAACGCAAAGGGCAGTATGCGCTTCACGCCGCCGTGGGTGACGATGCGCTTCACCGTGCCTTCCTTAAAGACCTCTTCGCCGATCGCGTTGACGTTGTCGGGGATGGTGATATCCATTTTGCCGCCGGTATACGACCGCAGCACGCCGGTCTGGTCCACCCCGAAGCCGTTCTCGTCCACGGTGATCTCGGGATCGGGCGTGGGCTTCGGCGTCGCCGTGGGCTTCGGTGTGGCCGTGGGCTTTGGCGCCGCCGTGGGCTTTGGCGTCGGTGTAGGCTCCTCGCCAGTGGTTGTGACCACAACCTTCGAGAAGCCGCCGGAAGCGGGCACGCTGGCGCGAATGGTATAGGTGCCGGGCTCGGGCAGCGTCACACTGAGATAACGCGCCCCTTCCTCCGTACCTACAAGGGTACTTGGACTGATCTGCTTTGTGTCGAGAACCTTCCCGTCCTTGAGCAGCTCCACGGTGGTCGGCAGGAGCTTGCGGAGTACATCGTCAGTTTTGCCCCCGGGGAAGATCCAGGTCAGCCAGATATCCACATCGCCCACGCCCACTTTTTCTCCGTCGGTGGGTCTGACGATGCGCACCAGGGTTTCCCCCACATCGTAGTTAATGGCAAGGTCCCCGTCTGCGCTGTCAGTGCCCGGCAGCGCGCCGTCCAGTCCGGACAGGTCGGCGTCGTCCAGCGTCAGGCCGTCCGCTTCATCCAGGTCAAGGACGACATCCCCCGCCGGGTCGCCGTCGATCTCCAGCTCGATCTGTCCCGCGGCGGCGTCGATCTCCAGATCCTCCATCGTCGCCGCCGGAATCGCCGCCAGCAGCAGGCACAGCGCCAGCAGCGCCGCCATCCACTTTCTCACGCGCATGGGGGCGGCGGGCGGCGATCCGATAGGCGATCGGGTGGCCGCAGGCCTTTTCAAAGGCGTGGACGATCTCCAGCACGCTGGTGCCCTTGCCGGTGCCCAGATTCACGGCCTCGGCCCCGGTGTGGTCCTTCACGTATTCCAGCGCGGCCAGGTGGCCCAGGGCCAGGTCCACCACGTGGATGTAATCCCGCACGCCGGTGCCGTCGGGGGTGTCGTAGTCGTCGCCGAACACCGTCAGCTGCGGAAGCCGTCCGGCGGCCACCTGGGCCACGTAGGGCAGCAGGTTGTTGGGGATGCCGTTGGGGTCCTCGCCGATCAGGCCGCTCTCGTGGGCCCCGATGGGGTTGAAGTAGCGCAGCAGGCAGATGCTCCATTCAGGGTCGGCCACGGCCAGGTCCCGCAGCATCTGCTCGATCATCACCTTGGTATAGCCGTAGGGGTTGGTGGCCGCAGTGGGCATGGTCTCGTTGAAGGGCACCGGGTTGTTCATGCCGTACACCGTGGCGGAGGAGGAGAACACGAACTTCTTCACGCCGTGGGCGCGCATCACCTCGGCCAGCACGATGAAGCCATAGAGGTTGTTGTCGTAGTACTCCAGGGGCTTTGCCACCGACTCGCCCACCGCCTTCAACCCGGCGAAGTGGATGACGGCGTCCACCGGATGGGCGGCAAACACCGCGTCCAGGGCCGCACGGTCGCGGATATCCACCTCGCAGAAGGCAAAGTCCCTGCCGGTGATGGCGCGTATGGCGTCCAGCGCCTCGGGCTTGGAATTGACAAAGTTGTCCACGATCACGATCTCGTGGCCCGCGTTCAGCAGCTCCACGCAGGTGTGGCTGCCGATGTAGCCGGCCCCGCCGGTGACAAGAACCTTCATGGGATCGCCCTCCTTGTATGATGTCGGAAAAATCTGATCTGACGCAGTGCGTGAAATCAGATTTGCTATATCTCCCTTCGCCCCTGGAATGCCCGCAGCAGCGTGACCTCGTCGGTGTATTCCAGCTCGCCGCCGATGGGCACGCCGTGGGCGATGCGGGTGACCTTCACCCCCATGGGCTTGATCAGCCGGGAGATATAGGCCGCGGTGGCCTCGCCCTCCACGTCGGGGTTGGTGGCCAGCACAACCTCCTTGATCTCGCCGGAGGCCAGGCGGGTCATCAGCTCGCGGATGCGTATGTCGTCGGGCCCGACGCCGTCCATCGGCGAGATGACCCCGTGCAGCACGTGGTAAAGGCCGTCGTATTCCCGCATGCGCTCCAGGGCGTTGACGTCCCGGGGGTCGCGCACCACGCAGACGATGTCCCTTCGCCGGCTGCTGTCGGCGCAGATGGGGCAGGGGTCCGTGTCGGTATAATTGCCGCAGATCGGGCAGAAGTGAATCTGCTTCTTGCCGTTGAATATGGCCACGGCCAGCTCGCGCACCTGATCCTCGGGCAGGGCGACGATGTGGTAGGCCAGGCGCTGGGCCGTCTTGCGGCCCACGCCCGGCAGCTTGGAAAGCTGGTTGACCAGCCTGGCGATGGCCTCGATCTCCGCCATGTCAGAACAGCCCCGGCATGCTCAGCCCGCCGGTCAGCTTGCTCATCTCCCGCTCGGTGGTGTCGTTGGCGGTGCGCAGGGCCTCGTTCACGGCGGCCAGCACCAGGTCCTGGAGCATCTCCACGTCGTCGGGGTCCACGGCCTCGGGCTTGATCTCGATGGAGAGCAGCTCCTTCTTGCCGGA
>CACYZW010000071.1 GCA_902778995.1 uncultured Eubacteriales bacterium | reverse complement strand
CTTGTTGCCCATGCTCTTTTCCCAATCAGCACGGGCAAGCTGGAGGGCTTCAATAACAAAATCAAAGTCGCCAAGCGTATTGGCTACGGCTATAGGGACGATGAGTACTTCTTTACCCTCGTTCGCTATCTTTCTCTACCTTTCCTGCGTTCTCCTGTCCCCAAGTTTCCGTGAAGAGCCTGTAAAAATCTCTACCAGGTACAGCATCTTATGTTTTGCCTTTGCCACAATAACACCCTTTTATCATTATAGCATGGTTTTAACAAATATGCCAGAACTTAATGTGAACAAGGGAGGACTTTTGGACAGGGGTCAATTGCCAAACCAGAGTGTGTTTCTTAGGAAACGCTGATTTAAGGAACCGCTGATTAATTCGGCGGTTTCCTTAAGCAATACCGCACGACTAAGGAGATCAGCAGGCGAGTGGATTTTGACTGGGAGCTTCGCTGCAGATTCATCGGACACTGATGCAAATTTCGCAGGTTTACTGGGTAAATCAGGAAATTTGCATCAGATGACTGGCCGAAAAGCCGCCGCCTGCTGTACCACTGTATCGTGTGGTATTGCCTTAGATTATGTGTATCTGGCAGAATTAACACAACAAAACAGATTGTTGATGATGAGACGAATGAAAAGAGTATTGAATTATGGTATTATGACATAATAAATAATTTGGATCAATGCGGAAACAGCTCCAATGTGAATAGCATTGTGGTGAAGTGATGTGCGCCGAAGTAGAGACAAATATGATTGAGGAGATATAAAACGATGGAACAGCGGGTATTTGAACGGGTTATTGCTCTCTCGACCGGTTAGCGATTGGATTATGATGCCTCGCAGACCTGGATGGATCTGTTTCTGGAACAGGCTCGGCTGCATCCGGAGAAAACGGCGGTCGTGTCGGAAAACGGCAGTCTCAGCTATGCGGAGCTGGATCGGCTTTCCGACCGGCTGGCAGCGGCGCTGGTTGAAAGGGAGGCGATCCCGTCGGACGCATTCATCGCGGTGCGCATGAGCCGAGTGAAGGAATTTCATGTGGCGGTGCTGGCCATTCACAAGGTCGGCGCGGCTTACATGCCCATTGATCTGGAATATCCCCCGGAGCGCGTGGCCTACATGATGGAGGATTCAGGGGCGCGGCTGACGCTCACGGAGCAGAGCGTGGCGGCGCTGTTGAAGGCAGATTGCCCTTCCGCCGATTTGTCCGCAAGGCGAGGCCCCGACCGCCGTGCTTACATGATCTATACCTCCGGCTCCACAGGCAAGCCCAAGGGCGTGGTGATCCCCCAGCGGGCGCTGACCAACTTCACGCATTTCATTGCAAAGCGCTGGGGCCTCGGGCCCCACAGCCGGATTGCGCTGCATTCCAACTTCGCCTTTGACGCGGCGGTTGAGGACCTCTTCCCGGCGCTGACCGTGGGCGGCACGGTGTTCGTCGTGCCCGAGAGCGCCCGGAAGGACATCTTTCTGATGCGTGATTTCATCGAAAAGAATCATATCAACGGCGGCTGCTATTCCACCCAGTTCGGACAGCTTTTGGGTATGGACGCGCCGCTGGGATTGGATTACATATGCCTGGGCGGCGAGGCGATGACCAGCGTTCCCAACTGCCTCGGCAAGGTCTACAACACCTATGGGCCCACGGAGTTCACGGTGGACGCCACGTATTATGAACTGGAAAAGGGCCGTGAATACGTGAATATTCCCATCGGCCGGCCCCTTGACAACTGCGCCGCTTACATCGTGAATGACAAGCTGGAGCTGTTGCCGCCGGGCGAGGTGGGCGAGCTGTGCATGGCAGGGCCCCAGCTGGCGGAGGGCTACTGGAACCGCCCGGAGCTGACGGCGGAGAAGTTTTCCACGCTGAAGCTGTCGGAGGATGAAACCGTCAAGATCTACCGCACCGGCGACCTGGCCCGCTGGAACGACGAGGGCCAGCTTGAATTCTGCGGGCGCATCGATACCCAGGTGAAGCTGCGCGGCTTCCGGGTGGAGCTGGGCGAGGTGGAGAGCCGTGGGGCCCGCTATCCCGGCATCCCGCCAGACGGCGGCGGAGGTACGGAAGAACACGCTTGTGCTGTATTACACGGCTTCGGAGGCCATCGACGAGGCGGCGCTGTCCGCCTTCATGGCCGGGAGTCTGGCGGATTACATGGTGCCCGGCGTGTTCATGCGGCTGGAAACCATGTCCCACAATGTCAACGGCAAGATCGACCGGAAAGCCCTGCCCGATCCGGTCATCCACGGGTCGCGGGATTATGTCGCCCCGGAGACCGACGCGGAACGGGACGTGGTCGGCGCCATGGCGAAGGTGCTGGGCGTCGGGGAGCCGCTGGGCGTCACACAGGATTTCTTCGAACTGGGCGGCGATTCCATCAAGGCTATCCGCCTGGTGAGCACGCTGCGCAATCTGGGCTATGCCTCCGCCGTGGTGGACGTGATGAAGGCCCGCACGGCCCGGGCGCTGGCTGCGGCGCTGTCCTCCCTGGCTGGGGAAGCCGTCAGTCAGGAACCCCTCGAGGGCGAGGTGGCAGATACCGCCATATTCGCCTTTTTCAAGGATCTGAATTACCCCGATCCAGCGTATTTCAATCAGTCCACCCTCCTGACGGTCCACGGCAGGGCCGATCGCGGCGCGCTGCGGAGGGCGATGGAGGCCATCGTCTGTCAGCATGATATGCTCCGGGCGGTCATTCGGGAGGGACACCTGTATGTTCGTCCCGCGAGCGAGACCCATCAAATAGAAGAATATACCCTCGAAGCGGATGAAACAGGGGCCATTCAGGCGCTCTGCGAGGAGATACAGTCCCATCTGGATATCGAAAGATCGCTGGTTCGGCTGGCGCTCATCCACGCGGAGGAGCGGGATCTGTTCTTTCTCACCGCCCACCACACCATCGTGGACGGCGTGAGCTGGCGCGTGTGGATGGACGACCTGGAGACGGCCTACGGACAGGCGCTTCGCGGCGCAGAAATCAGATTGCCCGCCAAGACCCACACCAATCGGGACTATGCCGAAGCCATGAAGGACTACCGTTCCAGCTACACCCTTTCGATGGAGCTGCCCTACTGGAAGGGTGTGGAGGCGCGGATGCTGGCCCTGGACACCTCTGACAACAAGGACTTCACCCGCCATTTTGATTCGCTGAGCGTCGCCATGACCGAGTCGGACACTGAGGCCTTCCTCAAGACCCGGCTGAACGTGCTCCGGCTGGAGATCAACGATCTGCTGCTGACCGCGCTGGGCCAGGGCTACCGGAAGGTGTTCGGCAGGGATGCCGTGTCCGTCAGCATGGAGGGCCACGGCCGCGAGGAGCTGGGCAGGAGGTTGTCCATCGACCGGGCCATCGGGTGGTTCACATCGATCTATCCCGTGGTGCTGGAGGGGTTCACCGGCGACACGAAGGCGACCTGATCCGCGTCAAGGAGACGCTCCACGCCATCCCCAACAAGGGCGTGGGCTACAACATACTGGCGTTTGTCAGCGGCGCGCCCGAGACGGACTTCCAGACGGCCCGCGCTCCCATGGTGATCTTCAACTATCTGGGAGATGTGTCCAGCGAGGGGGAGAAGGGGGAATATTTCGAGCCCGACAGCGCTGACGGCTTCTCGGCAGGACTGGACTACTACGATCCCAGGAACCACGATGGCAGCGATCTGGTGGTCAACTGCCTGGTGGACGGCGGGCGCTTCACCCTCTGGCTGGATTACAACAGCGGGCGCTTCACCGGAGCGCAGGCGCAGGCTTTCGCACAGTCCATCCTCGATAATATTACTGCGCTGGGCGGCTACCTCAACGCGCAGTCCGAGGCGTTGGAAAGGACCGCTTCCGATCTGGGGGAAACGGAATGGAGCCCGGAGGAATTTGAAGGCGTTATTGCCGAATTTGCTGCCCGTGGGGAGAGGATACAGCGCATCTATCCCCTCACGCCAATGCAGGAGGGCATGCTGCTGGAGCACGTCGCCCACCCGGAGAGCCGGGCCTATCGGCTCATCGACATCTATGAATGTGTCCGTCCCCTGGTTGAGGCACGGCTTCGCCATGCCGTGGACGCGCTGGCGGAGCGCCATGAGGTCCTGCGCACGGCCATCATCCACAAGGGCGTGTCCCGCTTCCGCCAGGCCATCGTGGACCGGAAGCTGCCGCTGACCCTCGTTGACCTGACCGGCAGCGACGATCCCTTCGCCGAGGCGCAGAAGATCCGGCTGGACCTTATGGACAACGGGTACGATTTACAGGACAGGACACTGACCCGGTTCGTCTATTGCAAAACCGCCGGGGGCGGCTACCTGATCTTTGCCACCCATCACATCATCACCGACGGCTGGTGCTTCGAGACGATCCTGCGGGACCTGAACGCCCTGCTGCGGGGGGAGGAACTGACGGGCAGCAGCGAGGGCCAGTATGAGCGCGCCGTGCGGGAGCAGCTCAGCCGCGATAAAAATGCCGCCGTTGGCTACTTTACAAAACTGCTGAAGGGCTATGAGAACAGCGCCGTCGTTCCCTCCTGGGGCGAGGTGCCCGAGGCTGAGCGCGACGCGAACGATCAGATCAGCGGGACGCTGTCCGCAGAGACGACCCAAAGTCTGGCCGCCCTCTGCAAGAGCGCCGGGGCTACGCTGGCGGACGGCTTCAATCTGGCCTGGGGCCTGGTGATGGGGACGCTCAACCGCACAGATGATGTGGTGTTTACCACCATTTCCTCGGGGCGCGACGGCTACAGCGCGGACGTGTCCGATCTGGTGGGCCTGTTCATCAACCCCGTGCCGGTGCGCATCGATACGGGAAAGAAGGCCTCCGCCCGTCAGGCGCTCATCGACCTGAACCGCCAGTCCGGGCAGACCCGGCCCCATGATTTCTGCCCGCTGGCCGACATCCAGAACGCGCTGGGCGGCGACATCCGTCTGAGCGGTCTGATCGTTTCCTTTGAAAATTAAAGCGAGGGCTGGCAGACTGAAGCCCTGCTCAAACCCGCCCTGATCCGGGAGGAGCACGAGGCTGGCATTGTGGACGTGGACGCCACGGTCCAGCCGGACGGCGGCATCACCTTGCTGTTGAACTATGACCCGGCCCTCTATCGCGGAAGCGACATGGCGCGCCTGCTCCGTCTGTTTGAAAACTGCGTCACGCGCATGACGGAGCGCCCGGACGCGCCGCTGTCAACGCTTCCCCATATGAACGATGCCGACCTTCAGGCAGTGCTGGCGCTGTCAAAGGGGGAGACGATGGCGTATGACGCAAACCAGACGTGGATCGACCTGTTCAGGGCCACAGGTGTCCAGGATGCCCGACGCGGCGGCGGTCTCCGACGAGGCGGGTCGCTATACCTACGCGGAGCTGGATCGGGCATCGGACAGTGTGGCCGCGTTCCTCATCGGAAGGGGCGTTCAGGAAAACAGCTTCGTCGCCCTCCGCATGGGCCGTGAAAAGGAATTTTTGGCGGCGGCCATCGGCGCCCACAAGGCCGGGGCGGCCTATGTGCCCATCGACCCGGAATATCCGCGGGAACGGATCGACTACATGCTGAAGGATTCCGGGGCGGAGGTGCTGCTCACCCGGGAAGATGTGCTGAAGGCCATCGCGGAGGATCCGGACCCGCCCCCCGTGAACCGGGCGACACTGAAGCACCGGGCTTACATGATCTACACCTCCGGCTCCACCGGCCTGCCCAAGGGCGTGATGATCCCCCACAGCGCCCTGGGCAACTTCGTGCGCTTCATCGCCAAACGCTGGGGGCTTGGGGAACACAGCCGCGTGGCGCTGCACTCCACCTTCTCCTTTGACGCGGCGGTGGAGGACCTTTTCCCGGCGCTGACCGTGGGCGGCACGGTGTTCGTCGTGCCCGAGAGCGCCCGAAAGGACATCTTCGAGATGCGTGCTTTCATTGAGAAAAACCATCTCAACGCGGGCTGCTATTCCACACAGTTCGGACAGCTTTTGGGTATGAAAGCGCCGCTGGCGTTGGATTACATTTGCCTGGGCGGCGAGGCCATGACAAGCGTTCCCAACTGCTGCGGCACGTTCTACAATACCTACGGTCCCACGGAGTTCACGGTGGACGCCACCTATTATGAAGTGGACAGGGGGCGGAATTATCGCAATATTCCCATCGGTCGCCCGTTGCACAACTGCGCCGCGTACATTGTGGACGCCCAGGGCCGTCTGCTACCGCGGGGCATGACGGGCGAGCTGTGGCTGGCGGGCCCCCAGCTCGCGGAGGGCTACTGGAAGCGCCCGGAGCTGACAAAAGAGAAATTCACCCGGCTGAAGCTGCGGGAAGGGGAATGGGTTCGCGTCTACAGGACCGGCGACCTGGCGCGCTGGAATGACGAAGACCAGCTGGAATTCTATGGCCGCATCGACTTCCAGGTGAAGCTGAGGGGCTTCCGCATCGAGCTGGGCGAGATCGAGAACGTCGCCATGGCCTGCCCCGGCGTGTCCGCCGCGATGGCCGAGGTGAAGAAGAGCGGCTCAAGCCAGATCCTCTGCCTGTATTACACCCAGAAGGCGGGGGAGAGGGTGGATGTCGAACAGATGAAGGCCTTGTGCCGCCAGCGGCTGGCGGATTACATGGTCCCCTCCGCATTCATGCGGCTGGAGGAGATGCCGCTGTCTCCCAGCGGCAAGGTCGACCGCCGCGCCCTGCCGATGCCGGAGTTTGAGGGGACCGGCGAAATCGCCGAACCCGAAACCGAGACGGAGCGGGCCCTCTATGCCATCGCGTCTGAGATCCTGGGCACGGGCGGCTTTGGCGTCACGGCCAACCTGATCGGGCTGGGGCTTTCTTCCATCGCAGTCATGCGGTTGTCGGCGATGCTGGACAAGCGGCTGAACCGGCATGTCACAGTGAGCGATATCATGGGCGCGTCGTCGATCCGCGCTCTGGCGGCGAAGCTGGACGAGGCGAAAAAGGGCTTTGACGAATGCGATTTTTCACCGAAGGCGGAGCAGGCGGCCAGACGGAAGAGATTTCCCATTCTCCACAAGGCGTGATATGTCTTTCGGACATCCGCGCTTGACCCACCTGCACTGTTCGTCTCGCGTCGGATAGATCACGGACAGCCAGAAGCTGATTTGGGCGTCCGAGAACACTGTGGAAGGAGCGTCACTATCGCTCGTAGTATTGCGAAGATACTTGGAAGAGGTGAGCATTATTTTTTTCCCGATTGACGCACGGGGTTGGGGATGATATACTGGTCCAGGGAAAGAAATGATCAGACTGTAGTGAAACCGAGTTTCTGTTATAAAGCATATGGCACAGAGCAAAGTGAAGGTTTACGCGATCAGGACGGATACCGTTCGGAAATGGGATCTTTCCCGGCTGGAGCAGAGGATGCCCGAAAGGATGAGGAAGGCGAACCGATTCCTGTTTGAGAAGGATCGGCTGCTGTGCTTGGGGGCCGGAATACTGCTCCATGAAACGCTTGGGATTTCCGACGAAGGGCTGATCCGATACGGGAAAAACGGCAAGCCGTTCGCGCCAGGGTATCCGGCCTTTAACCTGTCCCACAGCGGCCAATGGTGCCTGCTGGCGGCGGGCGGGAACTGCCATCAAATCGGCGTGGATGTGGAAGAAATAAGCGAGCGGAATATCGACATCGCTCCGACGGTTTATACAGAGTCCGAGCTGATATGGATGAAATCGGATCCGGTGAACCGTTTTTACCGACTGTGGACATGGAAGGAAAGCCTGATGAAGGCCTCGGGGCTCGGCTTTCAGCTGGAACCGCGGAGCTTTGAGGTACTTTCATTTGCAGAAGGCCGATCTGTTTACGCAGCCGGGCAGGCTTGGTACGCATGGGCAGGCGGCATGGAAGACTATACATACAGTATTTGCGCGGAACAGCCGGTTCACGGCGCGATATGGAGAGAGATACGATTATAACGTCAGGAGCGATTCTGTCAGCGAAACTATACTGCGCAGGCATGTGCCGGAAGATGTCGGGCTTCCATACCAGAACTTTGGAACGGATGAAGCGATGTATCGTTATTCCGGCTGGAATCCCTGCGAATCATGTACTGTCCTTGTAATGCAGCGAGATCCGGGTGATCGAGGCCGGGGCGGATTTCTATGCAGCATCGACATAGTTACCCGATCCCTGCCCGGACGACTCACTTGCCGAGGATACCGGCATTTGAAAGAAGAAGAATATGAGCAGAGATGTATATGAGCTGTCTCCCTTTGAGCTTGCCATGTATCTGGCGCAGTTGGCAGATCCGTATTCCACCGAGTATTCCGTCGACTGTTTTTTTGATATTTCCGGGGCGAAGAAAGAAATCGTTCATTCGGCTGTTTCAGACATGATTCGGAGCCATGAGATACTCCATTCCCGCTATGAGGAAAGAAACGGAATGCCTGTGCGCATTCTGACGGACGATTATCCCCGGATTCTCTGGATGACAGCCCCTTCTCTGGCCGCTGCGCAAGAGGTGGCTTTGCAGCAAAAGGTGCCATTTGATCTGAAGGAGGTTCCCGTCCGCTTTACCGGGTACGAATTGCCCGGAGACAGGATCCTGATCCGCATGGAGATCCATCACATCGCCTTTGATGGAAGAAGCGTGACGATCTGGCAGAAGGAGCTTTTTAATCGTCTCCGGGGAGACAGTCCGGCACGGGAGAGCGACCTTTCCATGCGAGCGGGTGCCGCATATGACTTTGAGCCGGGTTTGGAATTCTATCGCAAGCTGTTTTCCGATGGCGTACCCATCCATGAAATGCCCCTCAAATCGCCACGCGGCAGGAACCATCCCGGCGCAGACAGGGAAATCGCGGTTCCCTTTCCCGAAGAGCGGATCGCGCGCCTGAATGACGTTGCGAAAGCCTGTGGTGTGACCACGTTCTCCTTCCTGCTGGCTGGGATTTCCATTGTCCTTGGCGTCTATTGCGGCAGCGAGGATGTCACCCTTGGCTTCCCGGTCGATATGCGCGGCGAGGAAGAAAAGAATATGGCGGGCATGTTCATCAATACGGCCATCTTCCGTCTGAAGCCGGCAGCGACAAAGCCGCTGTCGGAATACTTGCGGGAGGTTTCCCGAATGGTGCGCGACGCGGCTCATGATAAATGGCTGCCGATGTCGGAGGTCATTCGTACCCTTCGCATTGCGCCCGACAAATCCAGGAACCCCGTTTTCGATGTGGGCGTCAATTATCTGTTCACGCCGGAGCTGTGTCGGGAAGGGAAGTTGAGCGTCGCTTTCTCCTATGAACTGCAAACGCTGCGTCGGGATATGAACATCACCATGCACCGTCATGACGGCCACATGGACATGCTGGTGCGATATGCCTCTGAACTGTTTGACGAGGCGTTGATTCGGCGTTTTTTGGAACAGCTTTCCTATACGCTTTCACGGATGAGCGATTCGCCGAATGCCACCATCGCGCAGGTATGCCTTCTGCCTCCCGCACAGATGGAGATGGTCAGGCGGTTTTCCAGGAATGCGCAGCGATTTATTGTCGACAGGTGAGGCAGCTTTGTGCCCGTCGGCGTGATGGGATGGGTGCCAGATGCCTCCGGCCTGCTATGCACACCGGCTAAATGGGATGAGCGTGGCGGGTTGGTTCTTCTGAATGACGATCCATATCGCGCTCAGGCCCGGTTCGGTAAGGAAACCCTGCCGCCTCCCATGCCCGAAAAGGATCCTGATTCACCTGTCGGGCGTGTTCAGATCGAGCCGCCGATGGATTCGGTGGAAATGGCCGCGTTTTGCAGTGCAAATAAAATCACCCTTCACGCGCTTTTGAGTGCAGCCTTTGGCTATACGCTCGCTGCCTACGCGAATGCCGGGGAAGCGCTGTTCGATCTGCTCTTCAACGTCCGCTCTGAAGACGGACTGAAGCTGCTTAAGGTGGCATCCGTTTATCTTCAGATAGAATCGGGAAAAACGACGGAGGCGCTGCTTCAGGCCGTTCAAGGGCAGATTGGCCCCTATGTGGAAAGCGACGGCAGGTTTTGCGAAGTCTGCCGGGGAGATGACCTGCAAAGAGGCGCCATGATCGCATGCCTTGTGGAGGGACAGGAGGATGATTTCGACGCTGTTCTGACCTCCGGCCGGGCAGGGGTGATCGTCAAGGTCCTCATCGGGGAAGGCGGGCTCACATTCCAGGGCGCCTACAGGACGGATGTCTATTGCGACAGCTTTATCAAGGGATTTCTGTCGTGTTTTGCCCAGGTTCTGTCCGGAATGATGCGCAGAAGGAAGCTGGATGAAATCTCATTCATGGATGAGGACGTGTTTGAACCCTATGATCGGGTAAATCAAACGTCGGTGCCAGTTGAAATCGTCAGTGTCTACCGCCTTTTCGAGCGGCAGGCTCAGCTGCATCCGGATAAGACCGCGGTGATCGTTGCGGGAGAGACCATGACCTTCGATCAGCTGAACCGTCTGGCGAACCGAGCTGCCCGCGGACTGCGCGCCCATGGCGTGGGCAGGGACAGCATCGTGGGCATGGTGCTGGATCGCACAAAGGAAATTTTCATTGCGGAGCATGCCATTCTGAAGGCGGGCGGCGCGTTTCTGCCCCTGGTGCCGGAATATCCCGATGAAAGGATCCGGTACTGCCTGGAGGACGCTCAGAGCCCCTGCGTCATTACGACAGAAGCCATCAAAGCGGCACGGCCCGCGCTGTTTCCGGAGGACAGCGCCTGCAAGGTATTGACCGTGGAAGCGCTGATCCAAAACGACGGGGAGGATAACCTCGGCCTCGCAATCGAACCGGACAGCCTCGCATATTGTATCTATACCTCCGGCTCCACGGGAAAACCCAAGGGCGTGATGATCGAGCACAGGAATATGTGCAACTATCTGAACGCAAACCCAGGGCATCCGGCGATCTATTGGTATACACAGAATATTC
The DNA here is from genome assembly GCA_902778995.1 of uncultured Eubacteriales bacterium. Lineage (GTDB taxonomy): Bacteria > Bacillota > Clostridia > Christensenellales > Aristaeellaceae > UBA2862. The sequence goes on along the minus strand of CACYZW010000071.1, from coordinate 2,320 downwards.
GCACGGCGCTTTCGGTCACGTCCATATCCTTTGACATGTCCATTACGGAGCGCTTTGTTTCCCTGTGCAACGGCGTGACGCTGTGCATGGCAACGCTGGATGAAATCCACGACCCGCTGGCGCTGGCCAGGCTGATGAACGCGCACGGCGTGGAATCCATCGTCTGCACACCGTCTTATCTGATGAGTCTGCTGGAAATACCGGAAATGCGCAGGCCCATCGCTGCGTTGAAGGCCTATCATGTGGGTGGGGAGGCATTTCCCTCCACGCTGATTTCCAAGCTGAAAGGGCTGAATCCCAACGCCCACGTCATCAATGGCTATGGCTCCACTGAAACCTCCGTATGCTGCACCTCTTCTGAGATTCTGCCTGACAGGCCCGTTACCATCGGGAAACCGGAGGCAAACGTGGAGCAATATGTCATGGACAGGCAGCTTCGCCCGCTCCCCCAGGGCGCGTGCGGCGAGCTCATCATCTGTGGCGAGGGTGTGGGCAGGGGCTATGTGAACCAGCCTGAGAGGACTGCCGCTTCCTTCTTTACCTTCCGCGGGCGTCCGGCCTACCACAGCGGCGACCTGGTTCGCTTGAACGCGAATGGAGAGTACGACTACTTTGGAAGGCTGGACAATCAGGTGAAGCTGAGGGGGCTTCGCATCGAACTGGATGAGATCGAAACCGTCATCAACGAATATCCGAGCATCAGGCTCAGCAAGGTCATCGTCCGAAATAACGGGACGGAGGACTATCTGGCAGGGTACTACACTGCGGAGAATGAAGTCCCGGTCGATGCGTTGAGGCGTTTTCTGAAGAGGCGGCTGACACCCTATATGGTGCCGGACGCGATGATGCAGTTGGAGGAAATGCCCCTCACAGTCAATGGGAAGATCGACAAAATGCGGCTCCCGGATCTCAGGGATGCTATGGAGGAAAGGGAATACATCGCGCCGAAGGGAAAACTGGAGGAATTAATATGATCCTTTTTCTCAAGCGTGCTGAATCTGAAGAAGGTTGGCGCTACGGACAGCTTCTTTGAGATCGGCGGAACTTCGCTTTCCGTGGCGAACGTCGTGTCAAACTGCATGAAAGCCGGCCTGGACATCGTCTATAAAAACGTTTCCGATCATCCGACGCCCCGCGCTCTGGCGGCATTTGTGGATCGAAGGAAGAAAGACCACGCTGACCGGAGATCGCGGCCTGTGGATGGAGATGCAAAAAAAGAGACGGTGCCGATGGCGAAATATCGTGAGATCCTCTGCAAAAACAGCGTCAAGGCTTTGCCTGATTTGAAAAGTGGACCTCTGGGAACCGTGCTTCTGACCGGACCCACAGGCTTCCTGGGCATTCATGTGCTCTATGAACTCCTCCACAGAGATGATGTGGAGTGCATTGTATGTCTGGTACGGAACAGGCGATCCGTCGATGCGGACAGCCGTCTCAAACTTCTGCTGGAATACTATTTCAGCAACACCTTCGATGCGTTGATGCGCAGGAAGGTCCGAATTGTAGACGGGGATATCACGGATGAGAACCTCACTGAACTGCTGCGCGGACAGCCAATAGACAGCATCATCAACTGTGCCGCAGTCGTCAAGCACTTTGAAACCGGAAATCTGATCCGCAGGGTCAACTATGAGGGCGTGCTCCATTTGATCGAACTTGCGCTGCAAAAAAAGGCCCGGCTGATTCAGATTTCCACGCTCAGCATAGCGGGTTTTATCGATGCGGATAAGGTGAATTCTGTCATTCTGCATGAAACGGACTATGATTTGGGACAAAAAGCCGTCATCGAATATATCGCGTCCAAGTTTGAGGCGGAGGGCGCCATTCTGGACGCGATGGAAAGCCATGGACTCCCGGGGAAGATCATACGGATCGGCAACCTGATGGGCAGGCGAAGCGACGGTGAGTTTCAGATCGACTTTCGCAGCAATGGCTTCATCAACCGCCTGAAGGCCTACAAGCTCATCGGGTGCTTCCCCTTCAGCATGATGGATACCACGGTGGAGTTCTCTCCGGTGGATGTCACGGCAAGGGCCGTCACATTGCTCGCGGGAACCCCGGACAGCTATTCCGTTTTCCATAGGAATTTGTGATGTAGCTCTTATCCGTCACATGCGGGATGATCCCGAAGCGCCGCTGCAGGCACTGGGCGAACTTGTAGGTGGACGACTCCATCGGCGTACCGTACAGGCTGTAGGAAATATTCTCTTCATCCCGCCATTGCGCGGTCTTCAGGTTAAGAAACTTCATAACTGTGATGCCGAAGTCATGCCCTGCGGGAACCGTGTGGCTGACGCCCTTCATCCTGTAGACACACTCG
>CACYZW010000070.1 GCA_902778995.1 uncultured Eubacteriales bacterium | reverse complement strand
GCTGCTGGCGACCCTGGACGGCCCGGCCTACATCGAGCGCGTGTCGCTGGATTCCCCGGCCCACATCCGCGCCGCCAAGAAGGCCGTGCGCAAGGCCTTTGAGTACCAGCTTGCCGGAAAGGGCTTCACCTTCGTGGAGCTGCTCTCCACCTGCCCCACCAACTGGGGCCTGACCCCCTACGAAGCCATGAAGCGCATGGGCTCCGAGGTGGCGGCCTACTATCCGCCGGGGGTTTACAAGGATACCGGAAAGGAGGCGGAGTGACATGGCGACGACCAAGCTGTTTTTTGCAGGCTCCGGCGGCCAGGGCGTGCTGACGATGGGCCAGATGGTGACCTACGCGGCCATGTACGCCGACATGAACGCCACCTGGCTGCCCTCCTACGGCCCCGAGATGCGCGGCGGCACCGCCAACTGCACCGTGGTCATCAGCCCCGACAAGCCGGTCAGCTGTCCGCTGATCTACGAGGCCGACGACGTGGTGGTGATGAATCTGCCGTCGTTGATCAAGTTTGAATCGCTGGTCAAGCCCGGCGGCAACCTGTTCATCAATTCCTCGATGATCGACCAGAAGGCGACCCGGGACGACATCAACGTCTATTACGTGCCCGCCAACGACATCGCCATGGCGCTGGGCAACGCCCGCACCGCCAACGTGGTGATGCTGGGCGCGCTGGTGAGCGTGGCGCCCGCCGTGCCGGTGCAGATGATCTACAAGATCATGGAGAAGACCTTCTCCGGCCGCAAGGCCCACCTGCTGGACATCAACAAGATCGCGTTCCATGCGTGGGAGAAGCAGAAGGCATAGCGCTAAGGAAACACAATACCAAAGGGGTTGTCCATTGCAAAATAAGACAAATGCGGCGGGTTTGGCCCGCCGCATTTCAAACCGCTGACAAAGGCCGCAAACGCAGAAAATCCTTCCGATCAAAGATGAGCGGAAGGATTTTCTGCTTGCTGTGTTGGCGTCGCCAGCAAAATGCGGTCATTTACGACAGGGTAAACTCCCTTTTTTGCAGGCTCGCCGCCTTGCCTTGCAGCCTTTTTCAGCGGCCTGCAGTCTGTCGACTTTGTCAACATCCTGAAATGCGGCGGGTTTGGCCCGCCGCATTTGTCATGCCGTCAATCAAACTCTACCGCCCAGTTTTCGTCCTTTGCCGCCCGGAAGCACATTTTCACCTGTTCCATCGTGGTCTTGCCGGTGGCCAGTGGCCGGGGGATCTCGTCGGGGCCGAAGAAACCGCAGCCAAGGGTTTCGATGTTCGGCACAAATTCGCCGGAGATGTATTCGCACAGCACGAAGACCTTGACGATGTTGTAGGGGAATATGGCCTTGCTCCTGTTGCGCCGGTGATAGTCGTGCAGCGCGATCAGGCGCGTAGCTCTGACGGTCATGCCGGCCTCCTCGAAGACCTCCTTGACGGTGTTCTCACGAACCGTCTGGTTGTAGTCCTGCCAGCCGCCGGGAAGGGCCCACTTGCCCTTGGCCTCCTGCACCAACAGCAGCTTGCCGTCGCGCATGACGGCGGCCCGGGTTTCGATCCTCGCGGTCTGGTAACCGGTGCCCGCGCAGAACATGCCCTTGACCGTCTCTACCGGCATGTCGACGACGGCTGCGGCCATTTCCGCCGAAATCTCCCTTATGCGCTGAAAGCGCTCGATGTCATATTTGTCCTTGCAGTAGGCCAGGGCGCACTGGGACAAATCCTGTAGCTCCTTGGCCCATTCCAGCCACTGGTTGTTATTCATAAATGATTGCCTCACATCGTATTTATAATATAATATAGCGTATTTGCCGCCATTTTTCAATAGTGGATTTGTCTTTCCTTCGCGTTGACACGCGCCAACGGCTGTGATAATATGGACACAGTAAAAAAGCCACACGTAAAGGAGCGATATGTATGGTACATTTCGTGGGCGCGGGCAGCGGCGCGGCAGACCTGATCACCGTGCGGGGGGCGAAGCTGCTCTCGGAGGCGGACGTGATCATATGGGCAGGTTCCCTGGTAAATCCGGCGCTTTTGGATTACGCCAAACCCGGCTGTGAGATACACGACAGCGCTAAGCTGACGCTGGAGCAGGTGATCGACATCATCAAAGCGGCCGAGGCGGCGGGCAAGACCACCGTGCGCCTGCACACCGGCGATTCCAGCATCTATGGCGCGGTGCGCGAGCAGTTCGACGCCCTGGAGGCGCTGGGCGTCGAATACGACGTATGTCCCGGCGTCAGCGCCTTCTGCGGCGCGGCGGCGGCACTGAAGGCGGAGTACACCCTGCCCGAGGTTTCCCAGTCGGTCATCATCACGCGGGCAGCCGGGCGCACGCCGGTGCCCGAGCGGGAGAGCTTGCGCGCCTTCGCCGCCCATCGGTCCACGATGGTGCTGTTTCTCAGCACGTCGCTGGCGGACGACGTCCAGCGGGAGCTGATCGCGGGCGGCTACGCCCCCGAGACCCCGGCGGCCATCGTCTATAAAGCCACCTGGCCCGACCAGAAGATCTATCGCTGCACCGTGGGGACCCTGGGCGAGACGGTGCGGGGCAACGGCCTGACCAAGACCGCGCTGATTACCATCGGCGATTTCCTGGGCAGGGACTACGAGCGCTCGAAGCTCTACGACCCCGGCTTCACCACCGAATACCGGGCCGCCGAGCGATGAGAGCGGTGCTCTTTGCCTTCACCGAGCGTGGGAAGGCGACGGCCCGGCGCGTCGACGAGGCGCTGGGCGGCGGATGCGCGCTTCGGGCCCCGGCGCGGCTGGCGGGGGGCGGCTTCGACGCCTATGCCGGCGGATTGCCCGAATATGTGGGCACGGTATTTGACCGGGACGCGCTGGTGTTCGTGGGCGCGGCGGGCATCGCCGTGCGGGCGATTGCCCCGCACGCGGCCAGCAAGCGCAGCGACCCGGCGGTGCTGTGCGTGGACGAGGCGGGGCAATTCGTGATTCCGCTGCTCTCCGGGCACATCGGCGGCGCGAACGCCCTGGCCCGTCGGCTGGCGGCGGCGCTGAACGCCATCCCCGTCGTCACTACGGCCACCGACGTGAACGGGCGCTTTTCCGTGGATGCCTGGGCCGCGGAGCGCGGCATGGTCATCACGTCGATGGCGCTGGCGAAGCGGGTTTCGGCGGAGATATTGACCCGGGACATCCCCTTCTGGTCCGACGCGCCCATGCCTGAAGCGCTGCCCGAGGGCCTGGTATGGCAAAACCGCGGCCCCCTTGGCATCTGCGTGTCCGTTCGGGATCTAAAGCCCTTTGGGGAGACGCTGCTGCTGGCGCCCAAAGCCCTGCGCCTGGGCCTGGGCTGCCGCCGGGGCGCGACGAGGGACGCCATCGAGGCGACGATAGAGACCGCGCTGTCGGCCCACGGCCTGCGCGTCGAAGCCGTGGCGGGAGCCGCGAGCATCGACGTGAAGGCGAACGAGGAAGGGCTGCTCGCCTGCTGCCGGGCTCACGGCTGGCCGGTGGAATTCCTGTCGGCGGATCGGCTCAACGCCGTGCCGGGGGCATTTACAAAATCGGAATTTGTGAAGGATACCGTGGGTGTGGACAACGTCTGCGAACGGGCTGCGGCTCACAGGGGCGGGCGGTTGATCGTCCGCAAGATGGCGCAGGGCGGCGTGACCGTGGCCGTGGCGGAAGAGGAATGGAGGGTTGAATTTGGCTAAGATTCGCGTGGTGGGCATCGGGCCCGGAGATTATGAGGAGATGACCATAAGGGCGGTGAACGCCCTGAACGCCTGCGACGTGATCGTGGGCTATCACGTCTATGTGGATCTGGTAAAGGCGCACTTTCCCGACAAGGAGTTTCACACCACGCCCATGCGCCGGGAGGTGGATCGCTGTAAAATCGCGCTGGAGCTCGCCCGGCAGGGCAGGGACGTGGCCATGATTTGCAGCGGCGACGCCGGGGTATACGGCATGGCGGGCCTGATCTACGAGCTGCGGGACGAGGACGACGGCCTGGAGGTGGAGGTCGTGGGCGGCCTGACGGCGGCTATCTCCGGCGGGGCGCGGTTGGGCGCGCCGCTGACCCACGATTTCTGCGTCATCAGCCTCAGCGACCTGCTGACGCCCTGGGAGACCATTGAAAAACGGCTGGAATGCGCGGCCCGGGGCGATTTCGCCGTGGCGCTGTACAACCCCAGCAGCATGAAGCGCAGGGATTACCTGCAAAGGGCCTGCGACATACTGCTGCGCCACGCAAAGCCGGAGACGGTCTGCGGCGTGGTCAGGAACATCGGTCGCGAGGGCGAGGCCATCAAGGTGATGCCCCTCTCCGAGCTTCGGGATTATCAGGCGGACATGTTCACCACCGCGTTCGTCGGCAATTCCCACACGAAGGTCATCGGCGGGCGCATGGTGACGCCCAGGGGGTATCGGGATGTCTGAAATCTGCGTATTCGCGGGTACCACCGAGGGCAGGCGGCTGCTGGAGTTCCTGGCGGGTCAGGACGTGCGCGTGCTGGCCTGCGTCGCCACCGATTACGGGGAGACGCTGATTCCCCGCGCTGAAAACATCGCGGTATCCGCAGGGCGGCTGGACGGCGAGGCTATGAAGGCGCTGTTCGCCGGACGCCGCTTCGAGCTGGCGATCGACGCCACCCATCCCTTCGCCACGGCGGTCTCGGAGAATATCGCCGCCGCCTGCGCCGCCGCCGGCACGGAGTACTTACGCCTGAACCGGCAGGATTCATCGGCGGATGGCGACGCGGTGATCGTGGAATCCATCGAGGCGGCGGCGCGATTTTTGGCGGAGCACCCCGGCAACGCCCTGCTGGCCACGGGCAGCAAGGCGCTGACGCCGTACACTGCGGTTCCCGACTATCGGGAGCGGTTCTTTCCCCGCGTGCTGCCGATGGAGACCTCGCTGCGGGCCTGTGCCGAGGCGGGCTTTGCCCCCGCCCACATCATCGCCATGCAGGGGCCCTTTTCGGTGGATATGAACGTCGCCATGCTGAAGACCGTGCGCGCCCAGTGGCTGGTCACGAAGGCCTCCGGCGACAGCGGCGGCTTCGGCGACAAGCTGGAGGCGGCGCGGCTGGCAGGGGCGCGATGCATCGTCATCGGACGGCCGGAACAGGCGTCGGGCATGGACTTTGGGGAAGTCGTCGCCCTGCTGACGGGGCGCTATGGGCTTCGGGATGTGCGGCAGATCGACATCGTGGGCATCGGCATGGGCGCTCCGGGGACGCTGACGCACGAGGCCTCCGACGCGCTGGACGCCTGCGATTGCATGATCGGGGCGAAGCGTATGCTGGAGGCTGTGGGGCGCGACGGCGTCGCGCGCTATGGGGAGATCGCCCCGGCGAGGATCGCCGGGACCATCGCTGCGCACCCGGAACACCGGCGCATCGCGGTGGTGATGTCCGGCGATTCCGGTTTTTTCAGCGGAACGAAGAAGCTGCTGCCGCTGCTCGAGGGACATCGCGTTCGGGTGATTCCCGGACTGAGCTCCATGCAGGTGCTCTGCGCCCGTCTGAAAACCAGCTGGGACGACGCCCGGGCCATATCGCTGCACGGGCGCGCGGGTTCGGTGGTGCCGGAGGTATTGAAGTACGGCAAGGTGTTTGCCCTGACCGACGGCGCGGACGCCCTGAAGCGGGTGTGCGCCGACCTGTGCGACGCGGGTATGGGGGACGCCAGGGTATCCGCAGGCCAGCGGCTGTCCTATTCCGACGAGGCGGTACTGACGGGCAGGGCGGCGGAATTGACGGAAACGGATTGCGCGCCGCTGAGCGCCCTGCTGATCGAATATCCGGCCAGGCCCCGCCCCTTGCCGGTGGGCCTTCCGGACGAGGCCTTTTTGCGGGAAATCGGGGAGAACGGCAGGACGGTACCCATGACCAAGAGCGAGGTTCGGGCGGTGTCTGTCTCCAAGCTGCGGCTGACGGAAAACGCCGTGGTCTGGGATGTGGGCGCCGGCACCGGATCGGTGTCGGTGGAGGCGGCGCTGCTGTGCCCTGCGGGACACGTCTACGCCGTGGAATGCCGGGAGGATGCGGCGGCGCTCATCGGGCGCAATGCCCGAAAATTCGCCCTGAGGAACCTGAGCGTCGTTCGAGGCATGGCGCCGGAGGCGCTTGCCGAACTGCCCGCGCCGACCCATGTGTTCATCGGGGGCAGCTCCGGCAATCTGCGCCCCATCGTCGAGGCGGCCCTTGAAAAAAACCCCGGGGTCCGGATCGTCGTCAACGCCATCGCGCTGGAGAGCGTGGGGGAGATCACCGCCACGATGGACGCGCTGGACTTCGGGGACGGCGAGATCGTACAGCTCAGCCTCGCCCGAAGCAGAAGGGTCGGGCGCTACAATATGATGAACGGCCTCAATCCCATATGGATCGCGGCCATGCAGAGGGGGAGTGCGGAGAATGAAGATTGAACTCGAGCGCGTCGCGCCCATGGAGATCGAGGCGCGCAGCTTTGAAATCATAGAGGGCGAGCTGCCCCATCCCATCGACCCGGTCCTCGCGCCCATCATCAAGCGGGTCATCCACACCACCGCTGACTTCGATTACGCGGACACCCTCTGCTTCTCCGAGGGCGTGGTGGAGAAGGCGCTGGCGGCGATTCGGGCGGGCGCGGTGATCGTCACCGACACCACGATGGCCATGTCCGGCATCAATAAGGCGGCGCTGGCGAAGCACGGGGGCGAGGCGCGCTGCTTCATCGGCGATCCGGACGTGGCGGAAGCGGCCCGTGCCAACGGCACCACCCGGGCCGTGGCGTCGATGGAAAAGGCCGCGCAGATCGACCGGCCGCTGATCTTCGCCATCGGCAACGCGCCCACCGCGCTGGTGCGCATCTATGAATTGATCGCCGAGGGCAGGCTGAATCCCCGGCTGGTCATCGGCGTCCCCGTGGGCTTTGTGAACGTGGTGCAGTCCAAGGAGCTGATCATGGCCGCAGATGTGCCCTTCATCGTCGCAAGGGGGCGCAAGGGCGGCAGCAACGTGGCCGCCGCCATCTGCAACGCGCTGTTGTACATGCTGGGGAGAGCGTGATATGCTTCGCCATTACATCACCAAAAACGGCAAGACCATGCGCTGCGGTTACACCACCGGTTCCTGCGCGGCGGGGGCGGCGGGGGCGGCGGCGGAGATGCTGCTGACCGGTCGTGCGGTGGAGCGCGTGGAGATGGACACGCCCAAGGGCATACGGCTGAGCCTGGACATCGTCGATATCGAAATCGGCCCGGGCTATGCCCGATGCGCCGTGCAAAAGGACAGCGGCGACGACCCGGACATCACCAACGGCATACTGATCTATGCAACCGCGGAAAAAACCGACGTCGGCATTGTAATCGACGGCGGCGAGGGCGTGGGCCGGGTCACGAAGCCGGGTTTGGACCAGCCCGTGGGGGCGGCGGCCATCAATTCGGTGCCCAGGCAGATGATCGCCGAGCAGGTGCGGGCCGCGTGCGCGCGCTGCGGCTACGACGGGGGCATGGCGATCACCGTTTCAATCCCCGAGGGCGCTGCGCTGGCGAAAAGGACCTTCAACCCCCGCATCGGCATCGTGGGCGGCCTGTCGGTGATCGGCACCACCGGCATCGTGGAGCCCATGTCCAACGCCGCGCTGGTGGATACCATCCGGGTGGAGCTGAGCGTGCTGGCCGCCTCCGGCGCGAAGGACGTGCTGCTTTGTCCCGGCAACTACGGCGAAACCTTCGCCCGGGAACAGCTCGGCCTGTCGATGCGGCGACAGGTCAGCGTCAGCAATTTCATCGGGGACGGGGTACAGGCGGCGGTATCGGCGGGCTTTGAGCGCATACTGCTGGTGGGCCATATCGGCAAGCTGGTGAAGCTGGGCATCGGCATGACCAACACCCACTCCCAGAACGGCGATGGGCGCATGGAGACGCTGATCGCCTGCGCGCTGGCCTGTGGAGCCGACCTCGGTCTGCTTTTGAATATCCAGCAGTGCGTCAGCACCGATGCCGCGCTGGACGCCCTCGATGCAAGGGGACTGTTGTGCCCTGTGATGGCGCTGCTGGGCCAGCGCATCCAGGCGACGCTGGAGAGATGGGTGCCGACCAGGGTCGAAATCGGGTTCATCTGCTTCACCAACGCCGAGCCCCATGCGGGCGTGCTGGTGAAGAGCGCCAACGCCGACGCGCTGGCCGAGGCATGGCGGCAGGGATAGAGTGGGTTTTCAATGCGTGCGTTCTTCGGCATGGGGCCGCAGGGACTGATGGAAGGCTGGGATCTACAATGCACATCTATCGCGGGCATATCGTCTATTCAAAATCATGGGACGAGCTGGCCGTCCACAGGGACAGCTATATCGCTGTGTCAGGTGGCATCGTGGAGGGAATCTATGACCGGTTGCCTGAGAAATACGCCGATGCGCCGATGACGGATTTTGGCGACGACGTGCTGATTCCGGCGTTTTCCGATCTCCACGTTCACGCGCCACAGTTTCCCCAGCGCGGCCTGGGCATGGATCTGCTGCTGTCGGACTGGCTGAACACCTATACGTTCCCGCAGGAGGCCCGCTATCGGGATATGGATTACGCCCGGGCGGTGTACGAGGCCTTTGTAAACAGCCTGATCGCCAACGGCACTTATCACGCCTGCGTGTTCGGGACGATCCACCGTCCCGCGACCGCCTGGCTCATCGAGCGCATGGAGCAGGAAAAACTCCGCGCCTATGTGGGCAAGGTGAACATGGACATGCAGTCGCCGGATTATCTCTGCGAGACGGCGGAGGCATCCCTGCGGGAGACGGAGGTGTTCCTGGATGCCTGCGCCGGGAACCGGTTCGCCAGGCCCATAATCACGCCTCGGTTTGCGCCCACGTGCAGCTTTGAATTGCTGAGGGGGCTCGGCAAGCTGGGCGCGAAGTATGGGGTCGGGGTGCAGACCCATCTGGTGGAATCCAGGTGGGAGGCCGCCGAGGCCGTGCGCCTGTATCCGGAATGCGGGTGCGACACCGGCATATACGAAAAGGCCGGCCTGCTGGAGAACGGCCCTGTGGTCGCCGCCCATTTTATCTTCCCGAGCGACGAGGACGTTCGCATACTGAAGCGCTGCGGCGGTTTCGCGGTGCAATGCCCGGACGCCACTGTCAACATCATCGCGGGCATCATGGCCACGGACGCCCTTTCCCGGCAGGGGGTGCGCCTTGCGCTGGGCAGTGACATTGCCGGCGGACACCTTTCCGGCATCTACGGGCAGGCTGCCAGAGCCGTGCAGCTTTCCAAGCTGAAATGGTTTTACGAGCCGGAGGGGAACCGCCCGATCACCTTTGCGAACGCCTTCTATATGGCGACAAAGGCGGGCGGCGCGCTGTTCGGCCGGGTCGGCAGCCTGGAGCCCGGCTATGCCTTCGACGCCCTTGTGATACGCGACTTTTCGGATCCGTTCCGCAGCCTGTCGCCCGAGGAGACGGTGGAGCGCTTCTGCTATACGGGCAACCCTGCGGACATCGTCGCCGGATTCATCGCCGGGGAGGCGGTGCGCGGAAGGTAACGCGGGCATAGCGGTTCAATTCCGGGCGTGCTGCGACCCGTCACCCGTGAAACATCCCTTCCGGACGGCGGCAGGTCAGGCAATTGGCAGACGTTGTGCGGTATTTCCTGTAGACAAAACAGGATGCGCTGTGGTATAATTAATTTGTAAAAATATCTGGTTTTTTCCATAACGCCATAGAGGAGAGCGTTCGGCGTGAAAATCTTTTATTTTGATCTGTGCGCGATTCCGATATATGTGTTGATACTGTGTACCTGTTACGTCAGGGGGATGACAAAGGGAAGGGCGAACCACCTGTTCCTTGTAATGGTCAGTGTTTCCCTGATTACCACGATACTCGATATTTTGATGGAAAAGACGGTCTGGCCCGTGCCGCTCACCCAGGCGCGCGTTGTACTGGGAACCGCGTTCTCCTATGGCTATCTTTTGACGCGCAACCTCAGCACCTTTATCTATTTCATATACCTTTTTTCAGTGACGCGCACGGAATACCGCCTCCAGTCGCGGCCCGTCCGGCTGCTGATATGGCTGTCCGGGGTGACGATGGTGGTTCTGCTGCTGCAAAACTTTTTCACCCACAATGTCTTTACGGTCACTGCCCAAGCAGGTTATTCCCGACAGCCGATGATGCGGCTGCTCTATGGGATTGCATTTCTCTATTTTATCATGGGAACCGGTTATTGCGTCTATTGCAAGCGCTACCTGTTGACCGGCAAGTGGATCGCGCTGATTTCTGTGTACGTGCTGATCCTGACGAGCGTTGTCATACAGATGGTGGCGCCGAAGCTGCTTGTGGAGATGTTCGGCACGTCGCTGGGCCTGCTGCTGGTGCTGATGCTGATCATGCGCCCCGAGGAGACGATCGATGGCACGGTGGTGGTCGAGGGATGGAAGGCCTATCTGAAGCATTTGGATTACATTATAAAGACGGGCCAGCATGTACAGATCGTCGTCGTACAGATGATGAACGCGGAGGAGATACGCAGCTACATCGGCGACAGCGAGTTCCACACCTACATCATGGACGTTGCCTCTGAGATCGACAGGCTGTACTACGAAAAGCACGTTCACATCGACCTTTTCTTTGAAAGGCCGGGCTCCTTCTATCTCGTCCTTGAGGACACAAAGCTCGACGTGGCGAGTCTGGTGCCCCAATTCGTGGAGACGACGACAAGGCGGGTCAGGCGCTATGCGGATCAGGGCGTCCGGTTTGAACCGAAGTTCTGCATCATAAGACACCCTGAGGATATGAAGGATTATCAGGATATCGTCAGCATCGGGCATATGTTTACCCGGCTTGGGCGGCACGACCAGATCGTGTTTAACGCTTCCGAGCTGATTGAAATGCGTGATTACAACATCGTCAATCATATGAAGGAGATCCTGAACCGGGCGATCACCGAAAACACGCTGAGCATGGTTTACCAGCCGATCTACGATATCCGCGAGGGCAGATTCCGCTCCGCAGAGGCGCTGGCCCGGATTGCGGATACCATGTACGGCTTTATCTCTCCGGGCCTGTTTATTCCGGAAGCGGAGAAGGCGGGCCTGATCATACCGCTGGGAAACATCATACTGGAATCGGTGTATCGTTTTATCTCGACGATCGACATGGACGCGCTGGGCCTTTCCTACATAGAGATCAACCTTTCCGTGGCCCAGTGCCTGCAATTCGACCTGCCGGCCACCGTCGCGCGGCTTCAGGAGAAGTACGGCGTCGATCCCCGCCACATCAACTTTGAAATTACGGAGACCATGTTCGACAACCTCGGCGAGGTCATGGATCGAAACCTGCGGGAGCTGGTCAGCATGGGCTATTCCTTCTCCCTGGATGATTACGGCATTGGCTATTCCAACATCCACAGGCTGAGCAAGCTGCCGCTGGAAATCATCAAGATCGACAAGAGCCTTGTGAACGAGATGTTTACCGAGAAGGGTGAGGTCATCATCCGCAATACGGTGCGCATGATGCAGGGCATCCACAAGGAGCTGGTGATCGAAGGCGTGGAGACCCGGGACGAGATGGAGGCGCTGGCGGCCATGTCCTGCGATTTCATACAGGGCTATTACTATTCAAAGCCCCTGTCCGCCGAGGATTTCATACAATTCCTGAAGAAGCACAACAAGGCGGCGTAAAACAAAAGGCCATGTCGGTGGTGCCGACATGGTTCAGATCGCTGACAAAGCCTGCAAACGCAGAAAACGCTTCCGACAAATTAAAACCGGAAGCGTTTTCTGCTTGCTTTGTTGCCGGGATATGCAAAACGCGGTCACTTACGGGTAAAACAAAAGGCCATGTCGGTGGTGCCGACATGATCCTTTGTTTCACCTGTTCTCTTTTACTTGGCGTCCGCCAGGCCACCCGCTTCGGAGAGGGAATCGGTCACGGTCTCAAACGCCTGCCTGATCTCCGCCTGGGTGTGCCCTTCGGGGTTTATCAGCATGTTCAGGGCGTCGGAAACCTCCTGGTCCGCCTGCTTGAGCCACGCTTCTATGGCGGGGCTGTTTTCGTCGATAAAGGCCTGAAGTTTTTCTGCGTTCTCCTGCGCCCACTCGCTTATGCCGGATTTATCGATCAGGTCTGTGATTTCAGACAGGGTGCTCTGCGCCCACTCGGTGAGGCCCGATTCATCGGCCCAGGCGGCGATGTCGTTGGCGGCGCCCTCGGCCCATTCGGTGAGGCCGGATTCCGCCGCCCAGTCGGAAACGCTTTGCCCTGCGTCCTCGGCCATGTGTACAAATGAATCCCAGGTCTTGGAGAGGTTGTTCAGGAATTCGTCGGCGGAAGATGTCTGGGCAGGGGCGGCTTCCGCGAGACCCGCCACGGGCAGCGCGAGGATCAGCGCAAGTATCAATGCGATTCGCTTCATCTTCAGGGTTCCCCTTTCTGCATGGATTGACAGTATTATTATATTCAAATGGCGACATAAAATCAATCCCATTTCTGGCAATATCCGGGGCAATCGCTTACAAAATGTTGACGTTTACCCTTTATCCTGTGGGTGAATGGCAACTTTTTTCGACGCAGAAGCCCTGCCTTTTTTTGCAGCTGTGTGGACAAATGACCGCCGATATGATACAATATATATATGTGGAAACCCCGCACGATTCTCCATAAACCTTCCCCATGGGGAAGGCGGATCAGCCGGAGCTGAGACGGATGAGGTCTTTCAGCGGGTTTGCGTCCTCACAGGGGGACGGGCGCGAAGCGAAATCTCAGGGACATCATCGCGCTGCGCACCACCTTCGGCTAAAAAAACACTCAATATACCGTCGCCTTTTGTCATCATGTCTGCGGCGGGGCGCCGCACAGCGTTGTATTGGAATGGGGTATAGCCCCATTGACGGGAGGGATATCGCCGTGAATCAAATTCAGGATTGGAACCAAAGGAAGCATGAAATTGGCATGGCCTTCCGAAAGTGTCCGCACCTTCCCGGCGAAGCGGATGCAAAGGCCTACGAGGCCCTGCTCACGCAGATGGGTATATCGTCGAGACGCGATATGAGCATATTGGTCAGCATCGTGCAGGACGTGGTTATGATGGCCCGGCGCGAGGAAAGGCCGACGGCCCCGCTGGATGCCTTTGGGGATTGGCTGAGAATAAAGCTGGTGGAATGACGAACCGCGAAAAAACGAATAAACAATCCGGCAGGGGCGGCGCATTGCCGCCCCTGCGGGATGTTGACAAAGTCAACGCAAGGCGCCGGGACAGGCAAAAAAGGGAGCTTACCAAATCGTAAGTGACCGCATTTTGCCTGTCCCGGCAACACGGCAAGCAGAAAACCCTTCCGTTTATATGCGTCGGAAGGGTTTTCTGCGCTTGCGGGCTTTGTCTGCGACCTGAGGGGCGGCGCATTGCCGCCCCTGCCGTATGAAACCCGCTTTTACAAGCCCTTTATGCTGTTCTCGTCCTTCTTCATCAGCTTCAATAACGGCTTTGCCTCCGACAGCAGAAATCCCATCGGAGAGGGCACGTCCTTGACCGCTTCCAGCCAGTTCCACAGAAACTGCGTGTATGCGGCGGAGGGCTGGGCGGCGATCCTCTCCAAATCGATGCGGGTGATGTTGCCCAGGTTCGGGGCCTTGTGCGGGTCGGTGGTTTCAAAGCTGTAGAGCAGTCGCAGGGCTGCGCCGTAGTGGTCCCACCCCTTGACCAGGGGCGTGCCGTCCTCCCTGCGCATCAGCAGGCGGGATTCCTTGAAGCCCTCCAGCTGCAGCGCGATGCGATCCTGCTTGACCATGCGCGTGTATTCCCACCGAAAGCCCCTGTAGGTATCCAGGCACATCTCCGGCGTCGCTTCCAATACATAGTGCCGGAGCAGATGGGATGTGTAAAAGGAGACCATCGGCTTGTTGAGGAAGAGCAGTATCCGCGTCCAGTTGCGCTCGTCCATGGTCATGCCGGGAGCGCATGACTCCCGGATGCTTGCAAGCCGCGTGGAATAATAGGTGTTGAATTCAACCTCGCTGGCCGGTATGGGCCACTGATGGCCGCATTCGGGGCAGGCGGAGGGCTTGTCGGTCGATGGGAAGGTGTTGTGACAGCGTGGACAGGTGTAAAGCGGCATAGGAAACCCTCCATATGATGCTCTATACGCGAAATATCGACGATATTACCCTTATATGATACCATAGAAAAACAGCGCTGTCCACAGAAAAATAATATCGTTTCAGTGCGATTTCATCATATTGCATTGTCATCCGCCCGCGTGGCGAATGGCAATGTGCATGACCATATTTTTTTCAACCCCCGGAGGAAGAAAGATGATCCGTTGTACGCTTCCGTAATTTGAAGCGGCTGCCCGAATCCCGCCGGGGCTGCCTCATCTGCTTACAATAGAAGGCCTCTCTTCACACCGCCTCACTGCCCCGACGGGTTTTCCGACGCCTTTTCCCGGGTCATCAGGGCGTAGACTACATCCCTTGGGTTCTTGCCGTGGTGAACGATCTGATCCACGGCCTCGGTGATGGGCATTTCCACGTCGTAGCGCCGGGCCAGCTGCATCGTGGCGTCAAGGGCGTTGATGCCCTCCACCACCATGCCGATTCGGGCGATGGCCGCCTCCGGGGCCAAACCCTCGCCGATCAGCTGGCCGCAGCGGTTGTTTCGGCTGTGCTGGCTGGTGGCGGTGACGATCAGGTCGCCCATGCCCGCCAAGCCGAAGAAGGTGCGCTCCTTGCAGCCCATGGCCGTGCCGAGGCGGGTGATCTCGGCCATGCCCCGGGTGATGAGCGCGGCCCGGGCGTTGTCGCCGTAGCCCAGCCCCGTGGAGATGCCCGCCGCCAGCGCGATGATGTTCTTCACGGCGCCGCACAGCTCCACGCCCTCGATGTCGGTGTTGGTGTACACCCGCAGGCAGGAATTCATAAAGATGTCCTGCACCCGCCGCGCCACGTCGGGATCGGGGCAGGCGGAGACGATGGTGGTGGGCAGATCCCGGGCCACCTCCTCGGCGTGGGTGGGGCCGGAGAGGGCGACCAGGGGATTGTCGTGGGGGCCGTGGGCGTCCAGCTCGCTTCGGATGACCTGGGTCATGGTCAGCAGCGTGCCCGGCTCCATGCCCTTCGCCACGTCCACGAGGATCTGGCCGTCCCGGATGAAGGGCGCGGCGGCGCGGGCCGTGGCGCGCACATAGACCGAGGGCACGGCGAACAGCAGCACGTCCCGGTCCCGGCAGACCTCGGCGATTTCGGTGGTGAAGCCGGTGGCCTCGGGAATGACCATGTAAGGCAGGTTGACCTGTCGGCGCGTGGCGCGGAGCGCGGCGATTTCCTCCGGCAGCGCCGACCAGACCGTGACCTGGTGGCCCAGGTTGGTCAGCATGCGGGCCAGAGCCATGCCCCATGTGCCCGCGCCCAACACCCCGATGGACGCGCACGGGAGATCGGCATTGCCAGAAAGGTTCTTTATGGATATATCCGTCATGGTATTGCCTCCAGGTTTTTTTAATCTGCTTGTATTATAGCGCCTTTTGGCCATTTTTGCAAATGTGTTATTCCTGCCGACCGTGTCAAGTTGTTCTGGGGATCAGGCAACAGAGCGCAGGACACCGAGGGACTTGCAGATGATGAAGGAAGCATCAACCTTGCCGAAGGATACCGCCTCTTTCTGGAAGGCGGTGGCCCAATCGGCGCTGAGTATCAAGTCAAGCTGTCGGTCCAT
>CACYZW010000069.1 GCA_902778995.1 uncultured Eubacteriales bacterium | reverse complement strand
AATGCAGTCGAGGTCGGAAATCGGAGATTTCCGAGTCCGCTGCGCGGACTGCCACGGCTCAAATCGTAGATTTGAGGCGCGGCACCGTTGACGCCGAAATTGCGCTTCAGGCATTTTAGAAACACACTCTAAAGCGGATACCCGGCAAACTCCATCTCCGCCATCACGCAGAGGGCGTTGCGGGCAACATGGACACCGGTAACAAGGCAATGATTTCTTCATGTCAGGCGCCTTTATCATCCCTTGTTCAGATCGTTCTTGATCTGCGTCGTCGATATCTCCGGCGTCCTGGGCAGATAGACCACCTCCGCGCCCTCCTCCTTCAGAAAATCGAACTTCCCCACCCAGTCGTCGCCCATCACGAAGGTATCCACGTGATACAGGTGAACGTCGGTGCGCTTCTGTGCCCAATTTTCCTCCGGAATGACGAGGTCCACATAGCGTATGGCCTCCAGAAGCAGCTTGCGCTCGTCGTAGCTGAAATAGCAGCGCTTGTGCTTTTCCCGGTCGTTGAACTCGTCGGTGGACAGCGCGACGATCAGATAGTCGCCCAGCGCCCTTGCCCTGCGCAGCAGGTTGATGTGGCCGTAGTGGAGCAGATCAAAGGTGCCGTAGGTAATTACGCGCTTCATAGGAAACCTCCGTCGTAAAGTATGATTGCAAACAACAGCGCTTTGGTTTATACTGGAAACAGTCTGTCGAGGAGGAACGGTTATGAACGAACTTCGCCGCGCCCTGGAAGCCTTTACGCCCTGCAATGAACAGGAACGCCGGGATCGGGAGCTGCTGATCGCCGCGCTTGACCGGCTGGACGCGCCGCTGACGCGGGAGAACCCCTTCGCCCACTTCACGGCCTCGTCCTGGATCGTGAACCCCGTCCGCACCCACGTGCTGATGGCGTGGCACAACATCTACAGGACCTGGGCGTGGACCGGTGGCCACGCCGACGGGGAGAGCGACCTGCTGGCCGTCGCCCTGCGGGAGGCCCGGGAGGAGACCGGCATCCAGCGCCTGCTGCCCGTGCGCCCGGATATATACTCCGTCGAGATACTCCCCGTCAACGCCCATGTCAAGCGGGGGCAATTCGTATCCGCCCACCTGCACCTGAACGTCACCTATCTGCTGGAGGCCGACGACGCCCAGCCCCTGCGGCCCAAGCCCGACGAAAACAGCGCCGTCGCCTGGCGCACGCTGGATGAAGCCGCCGACAACAAAGAGGAGCCGTTCATGGCGGTGATTTATCGCAAGCTGAATAAAAAAATACGCGGGGCCGACTGACCGGGGAGGGTCGGGGGGCGACAGCGCCCCAACCTACAATCGCTGACGGCGGCAACGGGGCATTTATTTGCAGCGGAAAATACCCATCTATCCGTCGAAAAATGACTACCTTGCAGATTTTGCGACCAGAAGCCCTGTGTCTCAAGCCAAATCTGCCAAAGGGGTGGTCCTGGCGGGGGAAGCAGTTCCCCCGCCAATCTCTAAACCGCTTCCTTCGGCCTGGGCGACAGATCCATAAACCAGGTGTATTCGCCCTTCCAGCCCAGCTTGACCGTGCCGAGGGAGCCGTTGCGCTGCTTGGCGATGATCAGCTCGGCGATGTTCTTGTCCGGGGTATCGGGGTCATAGTAATCCTCCCGGTGGATGAACATGACCACGTCGGCGTCCTGTTCGATGGCGCCCGATTCGCGGATGTCGGAAAGCAGCGGCCGGTGGTTGGCGCG
Organism: uncultured Eubacteriales bacterium; assembly: GCA_902778995.1. Lineage (GTDB taxonomy): Bacteria > Bacillota > Clostridia > Christensenellales > Aristaeellaceae > UBA2862. The sequence goes on along the minus strand of CACYZW010000069.1, from coordinate 18,852 downwards.
GCCCGTGGGGGCGCGGGAGAGCTGTTGCAGGGCGATGACCGGCACGCCCAGCTCCATGGCAAGCCCCTTCAGCGTGCGGGAAATCTGTGAGACCTCCTCCTGGCGGCTTCCGTTCTTGCCTGTGGCCGTCATCAGGGACAGGTAATCGATCATGATCAGATCCAGCCCGTGCTCCAATTGGAGCCGCCGCGCCTTCGAGCGCACCTCTGGCACGGTGATACCCGGGGTACAGTCGATGTAGATCTCCGCAGGGCCGATGCTGACCAGCGCGTCCGCGAGCTTTCCCCACTCCTCGTCGTCTATCGCGCCCCGGCGCACCTTTTGCATATCCACCCTGGCCTCGGTGCACATCATGCGCATGGCCAGCTGTTCGGCGGGCATCTCCAGCGAGAACACGGCGGCCTTCTTGCCCGCGCGTATGGCCGCGTTCTCCACGAAGTTCATGCCGATGCTGGTCTTGCCCATGGCGGGGCGGCCCGCCACAAGCACCAGCTCGCCCGGGTGCAGGCCCGTCAGCATGTCGTCCAGCTCGGTATAGCCCGTGGGGACGCCCTCGATGCGCCCGTGGTTCTTCACCAGCTGCTCGATCTTTTCAAAGGTGCTGACCAGCACGGGCTGTATGGGCTGCAGCTCCTCGCCGCCCTTGCGCATGGTGATGTCGTAGACGGCCTTTTCGGCGCGCTCCAGTATCTCCTGATTCTCCATCTGGCCGGAATAGCTGTCCTGGAGAATCTGGTCGGCGGCGGCGATCAGGCGGCGCAGCGTCGCCTTTTCATCGACGATGCGAATGTACGCCTGCACGTTGGCGGCGGAGGGCACGCCCTGGCTCAGCTCCACCAGGTAGGCCGCGCCGCCCACGGCATCCAGTCGGCCCCGACGGGTCAGCTCCGCGTCGAGGGTGACCAGATCCACCGGGCGCGATTCGCCGGTCATCTCCTTCATGGCGGCGAATATCTCCCGGTTGGCGGGATCGTAAAAATCCGCCGGGTTCAGCCGCTCGACGGCCAGCTGGGTCGCCTGTCTGGATCGGAGCATCGCGCCCAGCACACTGCGCTCGGATTCGGGATGATTGGGCGGTGTGCGCGCCATATCGGGCTGTGGAATGTACTGTTCCATCGCTTCTCCTCGGTAGAAAACAGTTTATTTCCCCTGTACCTTCACATTGACGATCATTCGCGTGGAGATGCCGGGATACAGCTTCAGCGTGACGAAGGACTGGCCCGCCGACTTGATGGGCTCATCCTGCTCCAGCTTGCGCTTGTCCACCGTGATGCCGTGCTGGGCCTTCAGGGCGGCGGCAATCTGGTCGTTGGTGATGGAGCCGTACAGCTTGCCGTTTTCCCCGCCGCGCACCTCGAGCTGAATGACCTTGCCCTTGAGCTCCCGGGACTGAACCTCCGCCTGCTGGCGGCGCACCTCTTCGCGGTGCCGATCCGCGCCCTTGGCACGCTCCAGCGAATTGACGGCCTCGGCCGTGGCCTCCCTGGCCAGCTTGCGGGGCAGAAGATAGTTGCGGGCGTAGCCGTCGGAGATCTCCAATATCTGATCCTTCTTGCCGGTACCCTGGATGTCCTGAAGCAGTATAACCTTCATAGCGCAAAGCCTCCTCTTATTCGTTTGAATCATCGTCGTTGGGGGAATCGTCTCTCGGGCCTGACATGCGCCTGCGAATCGCCCCGTGGGAGCCGAACAGCGCCGAAGCCACGCCCACATAGGCCAGCGTCGCGCCCACGCCCCGCAACAGCAGCCCGGCGACGCCGAGCACCGCAAGCATCAGCCTGCGCCGTCCAAGGGGCCAATCGGCCCGAAGCAGCCGCCGGTTCAGCGCACACAGCGCCTGTACGGCGAAGGCCGCGCCCACCGTCTGGGAAATGGTCATGTAAACCGTCGTGCCGTTCGCCATGCCGGTGAGCATCATAAACAGGCCCGCAAGCCACAGGCCCGCCGCGCCCAGGGACAGCCTGGCGGGCATGAACCAGCCGTTCATGCCCACGAAGCTCTCGTTGGTGGCCATGCCCCGCCGGGCCATCGTCCAGTTGGCCCACAGCACGCTCAGCACGCCGGAGAGCAGCGCGCCGCTGAGCAGCGCGCCGGGAACGACCTGGGCGTAAGTCTGCTGCATCAAGTCCAGAATGCCCGAAAGCTGGCCGCGAAAGAAAGCCACCGTCATGGTCTGGCCCTGACCCAGGCCGCTTGCGGGAAGCATGGCGTTCACCCAGTCCACCATGGGCTGGAGCGCCGCATCGGGCATGCGGTCGTATTCAGCGCGCAGCGTATCCACAAACTTGGCGATCATGCCGCCGCCGAAGCTGGCGTAGGCGATCAGCATCGCCGCCAGCAGGCCCCCGACAAAGGCGATCACGCCCGCGTTCATCTGCTCGAAGAAGGGCTTTTTCCCCTTCGCGCCAAGCACGGCCATCACCGAAGGCAGCAGCGACGCCGTCAGCAAAATCACCGCGATCGTGCCGCCCATCAGCAAACCCGACGAAACCGCCGCGGCGATGCCCAGCGCGCCCACGGGAACCCACCCGCTCTTCACGCCCAGGTGCGCGGCCAGTATACCCCCCAGCATCAGGGTGGGCGCCAGCAGCGAAATCTGCAGCAGCGCGACAATCGGCAGCGCCGCCCCGACGATCACCGCAAGTATGATGCTGCCTGCCAGCGAGCCGGGGCTTGTATAAGTAACTTGTCTGGAATCCAATATTGTGCCTCCGAATATAATCTTTCATTGTATATTATAGCACGTCCGCCATCCGTCCGCAAGTTGAATTATTCTTATTTGGGCCGATATAAGGGCCGCCCCTTCGGGCGGCCCTTTTCTGCGCGCAGACCGACTACAGATATTTGTCCAGCGCGTCGATGGCGTCGTAGTTGCCCGCCGCAATGGCCAGCTCCATCATCTTTTCGATGCTGTTGGAATCGGCGCTTTCGGCAAAGCGCTTCACGCGCTCCCACTCGCCCGCCTGGGCCGCAGCCACCAACACCCTGCCGACGTATTCAGGCCTGAGGACATCCGTAAGCTGCTCGAAGAAATCGAAATCTCCGGCCTCGACTACCGCGTCCGCCAGCTTTTCCCGCTGGGCGTCGTTCATGCAATGGGTCGCGATCTGGTTGGCCAGCACCCGCGCCTGGGCCTTGTAGGCCGCGAGGCCGACCTCGTCCGCGCAGTTTTCCATTGAAATCTGGTCGGCATAGGTCGCCAGCCACTTCCAGTTCTCCTGCTTTGCGGCGGCCAGGGCGATCTTCTCCTGGAGCTCCGGCTCGAACTGCCATACGTGGTCGCCAAGCCAGCCCCAATTGCCCGCCTCTATGGCGGCGTCGATGGTGCGGGTATCGGCATAGCCGTTCATGTGCTCCAGCACCCAATCGTGCATGCCAAGGCTGTTCGCCTTCTGCGCGATCTCCCGCAGCAGTTCCTCGTCCTTGACATCGCCCACGTGGTCCGCCAGCCACTCCCAGTTTTCATCCTGCAGGGCGCGCTCGCAGGCCGCCTTGCGCAACGCGTCGGCGCGGCTCTGTTTTTCCTTCACGCCCTCGACGATGCCGTTAAAGGCCGAGGACACCTCGTCCATCACCTCGCCGCCCAGCTTGCTGGCTCTGCGAAGCGCCTTCTCCACGCCCGCGCCGATCTTCTGGCCCACGTCCTGCATGGTCTTGCCCAGATCGTCGGTGTTGATGCCGGTCTGGTTCACGGCCCGCTTCACGTACTGGCTGCCCCTGGCCGCAGTGCGGGCCAGGCTGTCCACCATGTCCCGACTGAGGAACGGCGCGATCTTCCTGAGAACGTCCCACTCCAGCTGTTCGTCGTTGTTCTGAATCAGCTTCTCCAGGCATTCCTGACTGGCGAAGGGCGCGAACCGGGCGATGTCCTCCGGCGTCAGCTTGTCCTTATTATCCAGCAGCAGCTCGTCCACCGCCGCCTTGCTCATGAAGGGCGCCATCTGCAAGAGCCTCTGCACGTCGAAGGGCTCGGCCTCCTCCTCGTTTTCCACATTTTCCTGTCCTTCTTCGGCCGCCGTATCGCCTTCCTCCGCTTCCTTCGGGATGTCGGCGGCTTCCGCGTCGTCGTCCTTGTCCTCCCCCGCCTTCGGGTCTTTCTGGGAGCGGAAGATGCTGTCCATGAAATTGTTGACAAAGTTGCCTATGCTCTGTATCGACTCGTCAAAGGGAGAGGCCGGCTTCGGGGGCTCCACGCGATCCTCGGGAACCTCGCCCTCCAGGAGCTGTTCGATGGTGATGCCGAACAGCCGCGTCAGCGCCACAAGCGTCTGCACGTCGGGCAGGGCCGCCCCGGTCTCCCACTTGGAAACAGCCTGATGCGAAACGCTCAACGCCGCAGCCAGCTGTTGCTGCGTCATGTTCTTGTTCTGCCTCAGCTTTGCGATCGTCTTTCCCACTGCGATGTTGTCAATCATATGTTCCGCCTCCATTTCATCACGGATTGTATTCTTTCAATCGGCTCTCGCCTGTATACACCATAGCACATTCAACCACCATTTGCAAGCAACCGCAGGTTGAATTTGCTGTAATTCGGGTTGCGTAACACAGATTTATCAGCACTCTATCGTATTGAGTGCTAAAATTCCCTTGACAACCCGTCGATTCCGATTATAATAGAACATGTAAACACAGTTTAAACGATCGCCCGACCCTGTGGGCAGGGCGATTTAAACGGAATCAGGAGGTAACGCTATGTCAAAGGGAACCGTTTCGATAAACGCCGAAAACATCATGCCGGTCATCAAACAGTGGCTGTATTCCGATAAGGACATCTTCATGCGTGAGCTGGTGGCCAACGGCTGCGACGCCATCCGCAAGTATCGCTGGCTGGTAAACAACGGCCAGGCGGAGGGCGACGACGCGCCGGATCGCATCGATGTGATTACGGACAAGGACAAGGGCACGCTGACCTTCATCGACAACGGCATCGGCATGTCCGAGGAAGAAATCGTCAAATACATCGCCCAGGTGGCCTTCTCCGGCGCGACGGACTTCATCACCAAGTACACCGAGGAAAGCAAGGGCGAGGGCGCGGGCATCATCGGCCACTTCGGCCTGGGCTTCTACAGCGCCTTCATGGTGTCCGACAAGGTGGTCATCGACTCCAAGAGCTATACCGACGCGCCTGCCGTGCGCTGGACGAGCGAGGACGGCATGGAATATGAAATCGAGCCCTCGGACCGCACGGAGCGCGGCACGGCCATCACGCTGTACATCGACGAAGCGGACAAGGACTTTTTGAACCTTTGGACGCTGCGCAGCACGCTGGAAAAGCACTGTGCCTTCATGCCCGTGCCCATCTTTGTCAGCGAGGTCAAAAAGCCCGAGGAACCCAAGGAGGGCGAGGAACCCAAGAAGCCCGACGAGCCCCAGCAGATCAACGACACCCACCCGCTGTGGATGAAGCGGCCCAACGAGTGCACCGACGAGGAATACAAGGTGAAGGGCATACTCTACTTCCCCCGCATCAAGAACGAGTTCACCGCCAGCGAGGGCGTCATCAAGCTGTACAACAACCAGGTGTTCGTGGCCGACAACATCAAGGAGGTCATCCCCGAATTCCTGCTGCTGCTCAAGGGCTGCATCGACTGCCCCGACCTGCCGTTGAATGTCTCCCGTTCGTTCCTGCAAAACGACGGCTATGTGAAGAAGATGGCCGCCTACATCACCCGCAAGGTGGCCGACCGGCTGGTCAGCGAATTCAATACCAAGCGGGAGGACTACCAGCGCTATTGGAACGACATCCACCCCTTTGTGAAGTACGGCTGCATCAAGGACGAAAAGTTCTACGAGCGCGTTAAGAGCGCCCTGATCTACAAGACCACCGGCGGCGAATACGTGACTCTGGACGAATACCTGAACAAAAATTGCGCGGACGGCGAGGATAAGGTCGTCTACTACGCCAGCGATGAGAAGCGCCAGGCCCAGATGATCAAGCTGTACAACGACCAGGGCAAGGACGTGATCCTGCTGAACACGCTGATCGACAACAACTTCATCAGCTTCCTGGAGTACGCCGACAGGGACGCCAAGATCAGCTTCAAGCGCGTGGACGCCGCCACCGACAGCCTCACCGAAGAGGGCGAGGTCAGCGAGGAGGCCAAGCAAAAGCTCGAGGGCCTGTTCCGCAAGGCCATGGGCGACGACACGGTGGAAGTGCAGCTCAAGCCCTTCAAGGACGACGCCCTGATCTCGATGATCACCGTGGACGAGCAGAACCGGCGCTTCACCGAAATGTCCAGCCGCTGGGGCGGCAGGGACATGAAGCTGCCCGAGAAGCGCACGCTGGTGCTCAACGACAAGCACCCGCTGGTCAAATGGCTGCAGGGGGCGGAGGCAAACGAGCGCACCGAGACGGTCTGCGCCCAGGTGGCCGACCTGGCCGAGATGGCACGCCAGCCCCTGATGGCCGAGCGGATGGTGGATTTCCTGAAGCGGAGCAACGAGCTGCTGACGCAGCTGGTGACGGAAGAATAATTGATAATTGAGCATTGAGGACGGTTCCCCGGCGGATCGTCCTCAATGTTTGTTTTTTATACATCAAGGGGAATACGATTATGAGAAAGGCCGTCGTCCTGCTGCTGCTTGCCCTGCTGATTCCCGCCTGTCTCGCCGAAGCCAACAGTCTGGATTATCGGTACGCCGACGCGAAGGAGGCGGCGGAGCTGCTGCTCGACAACCGTGATTTTTTCGACAACATGAATCAGAATGACCTGAACTACCGCTTGCAAAAGACGGACGCCACGCTGGCGGAGATGGAGGCCTTTGCCGCTGCGCAGGTGTTGGATTTCACCGACGAGGAAAAGTCCCGCATCGACAAAACGATGAAAGTGATCCTGGAAATCTGCAGGGAGCGCGGCTACGCCCTGCCGCCCTTGGACGGCATCGTGTTCGCCAAGACGACCATGGCCGAGGCATGTTATGCCGGGGCTTACACCCACGGCACACAGATCTACCTCGGCGAATCCCTGCTTTCCCTGGGTACATCGGACGATCCAAAGGCACAGGCTCATTTTAACAGGATGATGGCTCACGAACTGTTTCACTGTCTGACCCGCAACTACCCCGATTTTCGCGCGGCGATGTACGCCATACTGGGCTTCACCGTGGTGGATGACGACTACAGCTTCGGCCAGGATGTCAGGGAGGTCATGATCTCAAACCCGGATGTGGAGCATCACAACGCCTACGCCTCCTTCGACATCAACGGCGAGCCGACGGACTGCGTGGTCGTATTCGCCACCAGCGCCCCCTTCAGGCGGCCCGGCGACACGTTTTTCGACTACGGCATCACCGGACTGGTGCCCATCGACGATCTCAACACGATGTATACCTCTGACGACGCGGCAAACTTCTGGGATGTGTTCGGCAAAAACACCGACTATGTCATCGACCCCGAGGAAACGCTGGCGGACAACTTTTCCTTCACGCTGATTTCAGGCGTTGACGCCATGGATTACCCGACCCCGGAAATCATCGAAGCCATCGACAGGCGCCTCAAGGCGGGGTTTTGAGGCGAGCAGGCGGCATAAAGCCCCGTTATACCATCGACAATTTCGCTTGCAAACCAAAGTCTGTTATAGTCAGACCATAGTCTGTTCTTGTGTGCTTCGCGATCGAAAGGGCGCGTCGGATGGGTTTTCCGTCCGACACGCCGCTTTTTGTTTGAACTGTGTAATTTGTTCGTGACAAAACCCGCATTAAAACTCAAATTGCTTTAATTTCCCCGGGATGTGTGGTATAATATTTGATGGTTTATTATGCAATTCAGCAACATAAGCGAGGTAGACAATGTCTAACACCGTGAACAGGCCGCTCATATTGGCCTCGGGCTCTCCCCGCAGGCGGGAGCTGCTGGCGCGCATGGGCTATACCTTTGAAACCTGCTCTCCGGATGTGGACGAGCATGTGGCGGGCCATGCCCGGGACATCGTGTTAACGCTGGCACAGCGCAAGGCGCAGGCCGCAGCCAGGCAGTATGCGGACGGCGTGATCATCGCTTCGGACACGCTGGTGTCGCTGGACGGCGTTCCCCTCGGAAAGCCCGCCAACGCAGAGGAGGCGCGCCGCATGCTGACGGCGCTCTCCGGCCGGCAGCACGAGGTCTTCACAGGCGTGTGCGTACTGGATGCAAAGACCGGGCGCTGCGAGACCCGCTCCGTGCGCACCGGCGTCACCTTCCGGGCGCTTGGGCCCGAGGAGATCGAGGCCTACATCGCCACCGGCGAACCGATGGACAAGGCCGGCGCCTACGCCATACAGGGCGGCGCCGGGCGCTTCGTCGAAGCGCTGGACGGCCCCTTCGACAATGTCGTGGGCTTCCCCACCGAAACGGTTCGGGAAATGCTGGAACATTTCATCCAAATTGAAAGCTGAGAACGGACAACCAGGGCATTTAATTGTCCTTCCGGTTCGGGCAGGCCTCACAGCGCAGCGACGTACAAATCCAGAGCGTCAATATACCACTTTTCAATTATACACAAATCCGGAGGTTATTCATGGGCGTGTTTTCATCCGGCGGCGTGGGCATCGATTTGGGCTCCGCCAACGTTACGATCTGCCTTGAAAACGAGGGCGTCGTCCTTCGAGAGCCCAGCTACGTGCTGACCCTGCGGGAGGACACCGACCAAATCCTGGCCGTCGGCCGGGACGCCCGACAGATGCTCGGGCGCACGCCCAGGGACGTGGCGCTCATCTCCCCCGTCAACGACGGCGCGGTGGGCAACATCGAACTCGCCACCGCGCTGATTCAGCGGCTCGCCGAGAAGGCCCTGGGCAAGCGCCGCGCGCTGGAGAAGAACCGGCTGGTCGTCTCCATGTCCCAGGGCTGTACCCGCGTTGAGCAGGCCGCCCTCGAGGAAGCCGTGCGCACTGCAGGGGCCCGTCGCAGCGCCATGGTGCGCTCGTGCGTGGCCGCAGCGCTGGGCGCGGGCGTGCCCATCGAGGAGCCCCGGGGATCCCTGTTGGTGTGCATCGGCGGCTCGACCACCGACGTCACCATACTTTCCATGAACGGAATCGCTGCGGCGCGAACGCTGCGCATCGGCTCGCTGGGCATGGACGAGGCCATCATGCGCTATATCCGCCGCGAGAAGGGGCTGATCATCGGCCAGCGCACCGCCGAGGATATGAAGATCGACCTGGGCTCCGCCATGCGCTCCCCCACGCTGATTCGCCAAAAAGTCTCCCTGCGGGGCAGGGACGCGGCCACCGGCAAGCCCGCCACCGTGGAAATCACCGCTGCGGACGTGCACAACGCGCTCCAGCCGCCGCTGGAAGCGCTGGTGGAAAACATCCGCGACGCCTTTGAGAACATTCCGGCGGAGCTGGCCGAGGACATACTGCCCCAGGGGCTTTACCTGTCCGGAGGCGGCGCGCTGCTGGAGGGGCTCAGCCAGCGCCTGGGCGAGATGCTTGGGCTGCGGGTGAGCATTGATGAAAACCCCCAGGACGATACCGCCATCGGCCTGTGCATGATTGCCTCCGACGACCGGCTCATGCAGAAGCTGGAGCAGAGCGGCTGCCTGATCGAGATATAGTTATCACAAACCTTCCTTCAAAGGGGAGACAAACCGTAAATGCCTAAGAAGAAAACCACGGCCAAGAGCGCCGGAAAAAAGAAGCGCGGCGCGCGACAGTCGTCCCAGGAGCTGCGACGCAGGCGCAACGCCCGTCGGCGCGTGCTGTTTTCCATATTGGTGCTCATCGTGGTCGCCGCCATCATATTCTTTCTGGTGTTGCGCAACAGCAGCGAAATCTCCATCGCGGAGAACGGCATCGGCTCGCTGTTCAGCCGGATCCAGAGCGTATTCACCGGCGCGGCCAACGGCGTGAAGGATTTTGTGCACCGGTGGCGCGACTTTGACCGTCTGGAGGCGGAATACGAGGCCCTTTCTCTGGAGAACCAGCAGCTGAGCCTGCAACTGAGCAGCGCCGAGGAAGCCATTCGCGAAAACGAGCGCCTGAAAAACCAGCTGGACGCCAAGAGCCGCTACGAAGCCCTGGATCCGATATTTGCCCGGGTAATCGCCCGGGAGCCCGGCCAGTGGTTTGAAACCTTCTCCATCAACCGGGGCAAGGCCGACGGCGTGGGCACGGGTATGTCCGTGGTCAACGGAAACGGCCTGATCGGCCGCGTCTACGAGGTCGGCATGAACTACGCGAAGGTGATCTGCATCGTGGACGCCCGCAGCGCGGTGGCCTGTATGGTGCAGAGCACCCGCGACAACGGCATCATGCGCGGGCGCGTGGCCGCCAATTCCGACGACGCAGAGTGCTTTATCTACTATCTGCCCAGCCTGAACAGCGTCATGCCCGGCGATACCGTCATCACCTCCGGCACGGACTCGCTGTTCCCCAAGGGGCTGCACATCGGCGTCATCACCGCCATATCCATGGACGCCGGCAGCGAAGGCAGCTATGCCGTGGTCACGCCGTCGGTGGACTTCCGGCACATCGAAGAGGTGTTCGTGCTGCGCGAGGTCATCGAAAGCGATAGCGACGAAGCCCTGCCGGCGATGAAGCCCGCCGCGCAGTCCGGCGGCGTCACCGCATCGCCCGCGCCCAATGCGACGCCCACGCCCTCGCCCACCCCCGCCGAGGAAACCTGGAGCTATCCCTCCGCCGGTGCGACGCCGGAGATCCTCGAAACCCTGCCCGAGGACGAATGGGCGCGAGGAAGTTGAGCGCAGGAACCAGGAACCAGGAACTAGGAACTAGGAACTAGGAACTAGGAACTAGAAACTAGGAATTGGGAATTGGGAATTAGAAATTAGAAATTAGAAATTAACAGTTGGGAGTAGGGATGCTCCGCTTTGCACTCTTCACTCTCCCCATGCCCCATTATTTGGATTACGGAGGAACGAATTTGCTTCGAAGACTGTCGCCCTTGCTGATGATATTGGTGTGCGTCACGCTGGACACCACGGTGATTCCCGTGTTCTACGGCGGCGTGTACACGGTACCGCTGACCGTTGTGGCGGTATTCCTGATTGGCATGCTGATGGGACGCATGAGCGGACTGCTCTATGGCACCATCGGCGGTCTGCTGATCGACATCACCACGGGCACGCTGGGCATGATGACCTTCTTCTTCATGGCCGTGGGCTTTACCATAGGCCTGATACTGTACAATCCGGGCGAACGCCTGCGCACCGCCCGCCGCCACGCCGGACGCAAGCGCGTGCAGCGGGTGGTGTGGGTGTTTGCGCTCTATGCCCTGGGCGAGCTGGCGCTGTTCATCATACAGTATTTCAACACCGCCGACCTGCGCCCCATCTATTTTGTCAACATCGGCATACGGTCGCTGATCTGCGCCGCACTGACGCTGCTGCTGCGGCCCGTGGCCTATGCCATACTGCTGGGCGATAACCGCCGCGTTCCCACCCGCCACAGGGAGGTGAAATCCTTTTGAAGCCCTATTTCAAGCGCATGCTGCTGCTTTCCGGCATTGTCATGCTGGTTTTCGCAGCTTTCGTACTGCGCATCAACCTTATGATCCGCAACAACGGCGAGGCCTATTCCGAGCGCGCCCAGACCCGTTCCACCAAGACCATCACGCTGTACGGCATGCGCGGAACCATCTACGACACCAACATGGTGCCCCTGGCCTATGACCGGCGCAGCTACAACGTGACCTTCTACCGCGATCCCCTGCGCAACAGCGAATCCGACCGCCTGGCCTACACCCAGACGCTGGCGGAGGTCATCAAGCTGATCGAATCCAACGGCAAGTCCGTCGTCAACGACTTCTGGCTGAAAAAGGATGAGGAAGGCGTTTGGCGCTTCAACAGCGGCTCCGACAGCGCCGCTGTCGAGGCCACCCGCGAAAGGCAGTGGCGCAGCAACTTTTACCTGACCAACGTGCCTGAGGAGGAACTCTACCGCACATTGGTGGAAAAATACCGCGTGCTGGACGCCCTGGGCAAGGACGCCGACGAGGAAATGATCGTCAAGGTACTGGCCTTGTGGCAGGAATCCCGCATGAACGCCTTCAAGCCCACCCCCGTCACCATCGCCTACGACGTGGGCTATGAGACGGTCTCAGAGGTGGAGGTCCGTTCGCTGGATCTGCTGGGCATCGACGTGGAAGAGAGCTCGTCCCGCGTCTATCCCCAGGGAGAGACCGCCTGTCACATCGTGGGCTATACCAGCAAGATATCCACTTCCCAGTTGGAAACCTACCAAAGCCAGGGCTATCCCAACGACGCCTACATCGGCTCCGACGGCATCGAGCGGTCGCTGGAGGATCAGCTCTCCCCCTACATCGTATACCGGCAGGGTCTGCGCACCGTGGAGGTGGATACCCGCGGCAAGGCCGTGCGTGAGCTTTCCTACACGCCGCCGGAGAACGGCAATTCGGTGGTACTGACCATCGACGTGGACCTGCAAAATTACATGGCGCAAAAGCTGAAGGCCGCCATCGACGACATCCGCGTGGAGCAGCAGGAGTCCCTGCACTGGGGCCACTGGCTGCGGGAAAACGAGGACGTATTGAAGGAGTACGCCGAGGAGGGCCGGGAGATCAAGCTGGCCCAGACCGGCGCCATGGTCGCCATGGACCCCTACACCGGCAAGGTGCTGGGCATGGTCAGCATCCCCCAGTACAACCTGAGCATGTTCAACGACGGCAAGGTGGACCCCACCCTTTGGAACCAGGTGCTGGAGGGAGAAAACCCGCTGCTGAACCGCGCCATCGGTACCAAGGACGCCCCCGGCTCCATTTTCAAGCTGTGCACCGCCCTGGGCGGCCTTTCAGAGGGCGTGATCACCACCGACGAGATCATCAACGACCGCGCCGAGGGCTTCACCGAGACGAACGCCGACCGGCCCGCCAAGTGCTGGACCTCCACGCCGGAGGACCACCAGAACCAGAACCTGGAAAAGGCGCTCAAAAACAGCTGCAACATGTACTTCTACACGGTGGGCTACCGGCTGGGCATCGAGCGGCTTTACCAGTGGGCGGCGGCGCTGGGGCTGACCTCCAAGACCAATATCGAGCTGCCCGGCGAGGCCACCAGCTTCGTGGGCAACCAGCACATGCTCTACGACCCGGAAAACTCGCCCACCTGGCAGAACACGGCCAAGCCCCTGCTGACCTACACCGCCATGAAGACGGAGCTGGAGGCGGTCTTTGCCGAGCGCAAGATGAACGTCTCCAGCGAGGTGCTGGAAAAGGCCCTGGACGACCTGATGCGCATCGCCGTCAGCTACGACAGCAAGGAAAAGTGGTACCTGCCGATCCGCGAGATTTTGCAATACGACATCGGCCTGCCCCGGCAGTACATCTCCAGCCACTACATGGTCAACACCTTCGTTACCTACCTGGCCGACATCTACTGGACGCCAAACGAGACCATCATGTGCGCCATTGGCCAGTCCATCACTCAGGTGACCCCGGTGGCCGTCGCCCGCTACGTCAGCGCCATCGTCAACGGCGGCACCGTGTACGACGCCCAGATCGTGGACAAGATCATCGCCCCCGACGGCGCAGTGGTGCTGGAAAAGCAGCCCGTCGTCGCCAACCAGATCAACACCCAGGAGGCCTATTATCAGGCCATACGCTCGGGCATGGAGGACGTTACCGACGAGGTCGCCGGCGGTACCGCGGCCAAGTTCTTCAAGGACAACAAGTACAAGATCGCCGCCAAGACCGGTACCTCCCAGCGCACCGAGCTGGACGTGGAAAACAACAGCTGGATGGTGGCCTACGCCCCCGCGGAGGACCCCCGGGTCGTTGTGGTGTGCTACATACAGAACGGCTACGCCGGCGCCTATTCCGCCTGGGCCATCCGCCCCGTGATCAACTACTACCTGGACAGCCTGGGTTACAGCGAAAGCGCGGCGATGGACAGGGAGTTTACCGTGGCGGACTGATGCTTACTATAAAAGGACGTTGTTATGCTCTCCAGAATCAAGGCATTTTTCAAATACATACGGGACAACCGCTTCGACAGGAGCCTGATGAAATACTTCGACTGGCCCCTGCTCATCATGGTGCTGGTGATTTCCCTGTTCGGCGTCGTATGTATTTTCAGCGCGACCTCCAGCCAGGTCACCGAAACACCTGCGAACGTCATCGAAATGCTTGAAACCCAGTCCATCACCTATCCCCGCCTCCAGCTCTTCTGGATCGCGGCGGGACTGGTGGCCATGTCGTTCATCATATTCTTTCCCTACCAGCTCTATGAGCGCTATGCCAACGCCATCTATGCCGCGAACATCGTCCTGCTGATGCTGACGCTGCTGATCGCCCAGGCGGGACGCGGCGGCATGACCGCCTTCTTCAACTGGGGCAGCGACCGCGGCTTCCAGCCCTCCGAGGTGGGCAAGATCGCCATCATCATTTCGCTGTCAAAGGCGTTCTCGGTGCGCATGAAGCCCATCATGACCATACACGACATCATCCCTCTGGCCATCTACGTGGGCATACCGCTGGTGCTGATCGTGGCTCAGCCGGACGTGGGCACGGCCCTGGTCTACGTGGCGGTTTTCAGCGTGATGGTGTTCGTCTCCGGCACCAACTACAAGCTGATCTGGGGCGTCATTGGCACGATGGTCATTTTGATGATTCCGCTCTGGTACTTCATGAACAACTCGGCCACGGGCAACTTCCGCTTCACCCGAATACTGATGTGGCTGAACCCGGAGGCCTATCCCGACGAAGCCCGCCAGATCATCAACGGCCAGATCGCCATCGGCTCCGGCGGCCTGTGGGGCAAGGGCATCGTCTCTCCCGGCAGCTTCGCCTCTCTGGGCTACATCTCCGACGACCACACCGACTTCATATTCGCCATCGTCTGCGAATCCTTCGGCCTGGTGGGCGGCATAACGCTGATTCTGGGCTACGTGGTGCTGATCGCGCGGCTGATCGTGCTGTCCGTACGCACCAAAGACCCCTACGGCTCCTACATCATCGTCGGCGTGATGGCCATGCTGCTCTTCCATGTGGTGGAAAACATCGGCATGGTGATCGGGCTTTTGCCGGTCACCGGCATACCCCTGCCCTTCGTCAGCTACGGCGGCTCCAACATGCTGACCAATATGATGGGCATCGGCCTGGTGCTGAACGTCGTGATGCGCTCCCGCCAGCACGAGCAGCGCCAGCACACGTCCAACGCGAAGGTCGTTGAATTGAAGCGGGAATAGTCAATCCCTTTATTCTTCATGCCTGATTTCCTGTGCAAATTTCCTCCCCTCCCGCATATCCTTGAGCGACGGGAGGGATTTTTGATGTCCGAAAACAGCACGCTGCGCATACACACACAAATCAGACCCGAAGAAGACAAAAGCGCTTCAACGCCCGTTCGGCAGCGCAAGCGACGCCGGGTCAGGGAAAAGACGCCCCTGACGCGCAGCGACCGATTGCTGCGCAACAGCGCCATCGCCTGCGCGCTGCTGCTGGGCATACTGGCCCTGGGCAACCTGCGCCAGCCCTGGGCGGAAAAGGCGGCTCAGGGCATCGAACGCGCCCTGACCATGCACATCAACCTGGACGATTCCATCGGCGAGCTGACCTTTGTGCGGCAGATCATGCCGGAATCGGCGCTGGTGTTTCTGAATGTCTCAGGCGGCGCGGGGATGACCCGCCCCAGCGACGGCGCGGTGATCCATCCCTGGAGCGCGATGCAGCCATGGATGGTATTCGAAGAGGGCCTCCAACCGGTCTGCGCCGCAGACTCCGGCACCGTTACCGCCGTAAGTGCGCTTTCCGGCGGCAACCAGGGCATACTGATCGACCACGGCGACGGTTTGGAGACGCTGTACGCCAATCTCAGCGAGGTCACGGTGCAGTCCGGCGACAGCATCGCCCGGGGACAGCGGCTGGGCGCGTGCGAGGACGGCCTCTACTTCGAGCTGCGCCAGGGCGGCGAATCCGTCGATCCCACGGAAAGGCTCGGCCTGTAATGGCCCTGTCCATCGGGCGCACGCGAATCATCGTCCACCCGCTGGCGCTGCTGTACCCGCTGGCGGCGTGCATGCTGGGCGCGGGCATGGACGCGCTTGCGCTGATGATCGCTCTGACCGTTCACGAAGGCGCGCATCTGCTGGCCGCCCAGGGCCTGGGCATCGCCATCGCCCGAATGCGGCTGACGCCCTTCGGCGCAGCCATGGACATGGACAACCTATATGGCCTGTCCCCCCTTCGCCTGCTGGCCGTGGCTGTCGCCGGACCGCTGTCCAACGCCTTCGCGCTGCTTACAACAGCCGCCCTGACGCACTGGCGGATGCTCTCCCCCGCCTTCGCGCTGATCTTCATCCAAACCAATCTCGCGCTGCTGGCCTTCAACCTGCTGCCCGCCCTGCCCCTGGACGGCGGCAGGATGGCCTACGCCCTGCTGTCCCTTAAATTCAGCCGGGAGAGGGCGCTTTCCTTTGGCATATGGATGGGGCGGGCCGTCGCCGTGGCGCTGCTGTGCGCATGTGTCGCCCTGGCGCTGCAATGGCGCAGGGTCAATCTCTCCTTCATCTTTGCCGCAGTATTCATCTGGGCCAGCGCCGCCGACGAGCGGCAGGCCCTTGCGGATACGAAGGCGAAGGCGGTACTGGGCGCGCTTCGCCGGATCGACGGCCCGATGCCCGCGAGGCTGTGGGCCGTCAGCGCCGATTGCGCAGCCCAGGCCGCCCTGCGCGTCGCCCGGCCCGACGCGCTGACGCTCTACGCCGTATACAAGGACAATCGCCTGTCATCCATCACAGACGACAGGCGATTGCTGGAAATCGTATTGGCAAGGGGTTCGGACGGGCGCGTAAGGGATGCTACAGCGCGTCCACATCCTCCTGGGAGAGCGTCTTGACATTGTTCATCTGGAACACCTCGGCGGCCTTCGTGCCGTCGTTCAGGCGCAGGATCATGTGCGCCTCGCCGCCCTTGGAGGCCCGCAGGAACGAATACATGTACTCGACGGACAGCCCGGCCTTTTCGATCAGGGTCAGCAACCCGCACAGGCCCAGCGGACGGTCCGGCACCTCGGCGCAGATGACGTGGTTCATCTTGGCGATGTAGCCGGCGTCCCGCAGCATCAGCAGCGCGGAATCGCTCTGCGCGTCGCTGACGATGATGCGGATGATGCCGAAGTTCTGGGTGTCGGCCACGGACAGGGCCAACAGGTCGACGCCCCCCTTGCCCAACAGCTCGGTCATCTCTCGCAGCGCGCCGGGATGGTTTTCAAGGAATACGGAGATCTGCTTGATAAACATCGTTCCATCCTCCTCAATGCAAATTGCGTTTGTCGATCACGCGCTTGGCCTTGCCCTCGCTGCGCGGAATGGACTTGGGCGCCACCAGCTTCACCTTGGAGGCGATGCCCACCACGGATTTGATCTGATCGGTGATGTACTTGCGCACGTTTTCGATATGGGCCACGGTGTCGCCGAACATGTCCTCGGTCAGCTCCACCTGCACCTCCAGGGTATCGGAGGAGTTCACGCGGTCCACCACCAGCATGTAGTGCGGGGCCACGCCGTCCGCGCCCACCAGCACCGATTCGATCTGACTGGGGAACACGTTCACGCCGCGAATGACCAGCATGTCGTCGGTACGGCCCACGATGCGGCCCATGCGGGCCAGCGTGCGGCCGCAGGCGCACTTATCCGCCGTCAGGGTGCAGATGTCGTGGGTGCGGTAGCGCATCATCGGCATGCCCGTCTTGGTGATGGTGGTGAACACCAGCTCGCCGTGCATGCCGTAGGGCAGCTGTTCGCCGGTGACGGGGTTGATGATCTCGGCGATGACGTGATCCTCGTTGATGTGCATGCCGTTCTTTTCCAGGCATTCAAAGGCCACGCCGGGGCCGGAGATTTCGGTCAGGCCGTAGATGTCGCAGGCGTCGATGCACAGCAACGCCTCGATGCGCTGGCGCATCTCCTCGGTCCAGGGCTCTGCGCCGAAGCAGCCTGCCTTCAGCTTCAAATCCTTGGCGGGGTCGATGCCCATCTCCCGGATGGTCTCGCCCAGATAGGAGGCGTAGGAGGGCGTGCAGCACAGCAGCGTCGTGCCCAGGTCCCGCATCATCAATATCTGGCGCTGGGTATTGCCGCTGGACATGGGTATCACCATCGCCCCGATGCGGTCCGCGCCCTGATATGCGCCGAAGCCGCCGGTGAACAGGCCCAGGCCGTAGGTCACCTGAACGATGTCGTCCTGCGTCGCGCCGGCGGCGGTCAGCGTGCGGGCCATCATCTCGCTCCAGATGTCGATGTCGTTGCGGGTATAGCCGGATACGATGGGCTTGCCGGTGGTACCGGAGGAACCCTGTATGCGCACGATCTCGCTCTTCGGGGAAGCCAGCAGGTCAAAGGGATAGTAATCCCGCAGATCGGTCTTCTCCATGAAGGGCAGATACTTCAGGTCCTCCAGGCTGCGGATGTCCTCGGGCTTGACCCCAGCTGCGTCCATGCGTGCCCGGTACATGGGCACGTTTTCGTATTCCCGCTTGACGGTTGCCGCGAGGCGACGGCCCTGAAGGTCTGTCAGCTCGTCCCGGCTGATACATTCCACGGCGGGATTGTATATCCTGTGTTCTTTCTGGCGCATATGCATCAAACCCTTTCGATTGTCACTGTGATCAGTCCCATGTCCGCTTCATGCAATGCGGACAGGAAAAGCTTCGGAATATGCTAACTACTTTACCAGTATAGCATCTTAAACAGTCTATATTGAAGGCGATTATGTTAAAAAACGCAAAAACACAAAAAAACCGTCATGAGCAACCCAGCCCATTCTCCAACCCGTTGATCTGCTTGATTCGCCATTAGAGTGTGTTTCTAAATCGGCATCCCCCGCTGTAGGTACACCATGAATAATAGTCGGTGCGATCCTGCAAATCAGATACACCATAAGTGTTTATTCTA
>CACYZW010000068.1 GCA_902778995.1 uncultured Eubacteriales bacterium | reverse complement strand
ATTAAAAATGGAACAAGATGTGGGATGGATTTTTCGTTCTGGCAACGCGGAACGGAGGGAGGCGATGCAGCGCATCGTTGACCGGAGTGACGCACAGCCAGGGCGAAAAAGGCGCCCACAGATGTTGCATTTTTATTTGAGAAGAGTATTAATGCGCCATGCGCATTGTGCGGTATTGCCTTATATATTTTCCGCGACCCCTGTGGCAGGTCTCCAGGTCGTTGTTCAGGGCGACCTCCATGTTGTAGAACTTGACCTCGACGCCGTAGAGCAGCGTGTCGTCGTTGGCGGTGCCGGGGGCGATGTTGTCCAGGGCGTAGAGCATCTCGATGATGCCGTCCAGTATGCGCTTGGGCAGCACCAGGCTCAAATCGCCGGGCGTGGCGGCCAGGGTGGGCTTCACGGTGCCCTCCTCGATGCGCTTGGGGGTGCTGCGGCGGCCCCGCTCCAGATCGCCGAAGCGCTGCACGATGGCCCCGCCGCCCAGCATGTTGCTCAGGCGCACGATGCTTTCGCCGTAGCCGTTGGAATCGTGGAAGGGGTCGGAGAAGTGCTTCGACACCAGCAGCGCGAAGTTGGTGTTCTCCGTCTTGCGGCCCTCGTCCTCGAAGCTGTGGCCGTTGACGGTGACGATGCCGTTGGTGTTCTCGTTCACCACGATGCCCCGGGGATTCATGCAGAAGGTGCGCACGTGATCCTCGTATTTTTTGGTGCGGTAGACGATCTTGCTCTCGTACAGCTCGTCGGTGATGTGGGCGAAGATCACGGCGGGCAGCTCCACCCGCACGCCCAGGTCCACCCGGTTCGACCGGGTGCCGATGTTCAGCGCCTGGCACACCCGCTCCATCCACTTGCTGCCGCTTCGACCCACGGACACCACGCACTTTTTGCACTCGACGGCCTCCGCGCCGAAGCGCACGCGATAGCTTTCGTCGTCGCCGACCACCTCGATGGCGTCCACATGGGTGTTGAAGAAGAAGTCAACCCTGTCCTTCAACTGGTCGTACAGGTTGCCCAGGACGATATAGTTGATGTCCGTGCCCAGGTGCCTCACCGACGCCTCCAGCAGCGTCAGCCGGTTCTGCATGCACAGCTTCTTGAAGCGGGTGCCCGCCGTGATGTCGTCCACATACCGCATCAGCGACATGGCCTCTTCCCGGCCGATGTATTCGTACAGCGTGCCGCCGAAGTCGTTGGTGATGTTGTACTTGCCGTCAGAAAAGGCCCCCGCGCCGCCGAAGCCGTTCATGATGGCGCAGGGACGGCACTTGACGCAGGCCTTTACCAGCCTGCCGTCGATGGGACACTTGCGCTTGTCCAGTGGATTGCCGATTTCAAACACGGCCACCTTCAGGTCGGGCCGCCGCTTCGTCAGCTCCCAGGCCGTGTAAATGCCCCCGGGCCCCGCCCCGATGATGGCAACGTCGTATTGGTTCATATATAATATTCCTCCATAGCTGTATCAAAGATTGATGGGCAGATAGGCGGCCGCGACCGCCAGAAGCACGGCGGGCAGCATGTTCGCCACCCGAAGCTGCCTGCCCCACAGCAGATTCACGCCCACGCAGAAGATCAGCACCGAGCCGATCAGCGAAAGGTTGCCTGTGGCCGCCTCGGTCATCAGCGGGGCGACCAGGCGGGCCAGGAGGGTCATGCCCCCCTCCAGCACGAACACCGGAATGGCGGAAAAGGCGCAGCCCTTGCCCATGGACGACGACATCACCAGCACGATGACGAAGTCCAGCACCGCCTTCACCGCCAGCGTGGAATAATCGCCCGAAATGCCGTCCTGTATCGAGCCGACGATGGCCATCGCGCCGATGCTCACCGTCAGCGACGCCGTCACGAACGCGTTGACGAAGCGGCTGTCCCCGTCGTTGCCGGTGCGCCGCTTCAGCCACTCGCCGAAGCGCTCGAAGCCGTCCTCGATGCCCAGCAGCTCGCCGATCACCGTGCCCAGGGCCAGGCACAGCACCACCAGCATCGACCGCCCGGCGATCAACGCGCCGCCTTCCAGCTTCAGCATGCCGGACATCGCGCCCGCGATGGCGATGAACAGCGTGCTGACGCCGCAGGCCTTGCCGATGGCCGCCTGCTGCTCCGCCCTGAACCGTCCGCCCACCGCCAGGCCGACGACGCCGCCCGCGACGATGGCGGCGGTGTTGATGAGGGTTCCAAGTCCGATCATGGCATTATTCCTTTGCTCAGCAGGCAGACGCCCGCAATGATGGCCAGCATCAGCCCCGCCGTGGCGAACATCAGGCGGTTCATGCGGCGGATGTCCTCGCCCTCGGGGGGGCGGATGTCGTCGCCGATGGTGGGCTTGTGGACCGTCTGGCCGAAGTACTCGTGGTCGCCGCCCAGCTGTACGCCCAGCGCCCCGGCCGCCGCCGCCTCGCTCCAGGCGCAGTTGGGCGAGAGATGGTTGGCGTGGTCCCGCATCACGGTGGCGAAGGCCCGCCTGCCGTCCAGCCCCAGCGGGAACGCCGCGACGCACATCAAAAGGCGTCGTCGGCCTTCGCCGCGAACCAGCCCACGTCCCGGTATTTCTCGTTCAGGTAGCCGATCATGCTGTCCAGCGTGCTGGCGGCCTTGAAGGCCATGCCCAGCACCGGCCCCCCCAGGGCCAGGTAAAGCATCGGGGAGATCACCCCGTCGGTCAGGTTTTCCGCCACCGTCTCGATGGTGGCGCACAGTATTTCACGGGCCGAAAGGCGCGCCGTGTCCCGGCCTACGATGCGGCCCACGCGGGTCCGGCCCGCCTCCAGCGAGTTCTCCAATGCCCGGCGCACGCCCTCGGCCTCGTCTGCCAGGTTCCGGGCCGACAGGCACATCCACGAGATCAGCGCCATGCCGACGAAATGGGGCCATGGTCCCCACAGGCGCAACAGCCACAGTATACCCGCCGTGACGAGCGCTGTCAATACCACCGTGGAAACGGCCACGAAAACCGCCCGCCGCCTCAACACCCCGGACGGCGGGTCACCCTTCTTCGCGGCCCGCTCCGCGAAGGCGATATACCGCCCGATCAGCCGCACCGGATGGTAGAACCACTCCGGATCGCCGACGAGCAGGTCGATCAGCGCCCCGACGAGGAGGGCGCTTATGTGCGTAGGCATTGGCATGACCCCTGACTGAATAATTGGGAATTAGGAATGAGGAATGGAGGTGCAAATCCCTGCGGGATTTGTTGATTTCAATGAGCAGCACAAATCAATTATTGAAATCCGTCAGGATTTCTTCCGTCATTCCTGGAGTGTGTCTCTAAATGCATAACGACTGTGATTATGCAAGAAGAATGCGGATAGCATCACAAATCAATCATTGAAATCCGTCAGGATTTCTTCCGTCATTCCTCATTCCTCATTCCTCATTCCCAATTCCTCATTCCTCATTTTTATTATTCGCCCCTCAATATCGCGTACACCCTGTCCATATCCAGGCTCTGCCGCACGGCCTTCGCCAGCTTGTCGAACTGTTCCTCGCGGTAGGCGGCCATGGAGACGGCGGCCTGTTCGGCGGAGACGGGGTTTTCGGGCAGGCCCCTGAGCCTGCGGGCGCGGCGCACCAGGGCGTCGGCCAGAACGCCGTCGTCGAACAGCCCATGCAGATAGGTGCCCAGTACGTTCCCGCCGGCGTTGCAGGCCCCGGCGGGGTTCATCCAGAAGCGGACGCCCTCGCCGAAGGTGTTGACGCCGGAATGGATCTCGTAGCCCTCGATCCTCGCGCCCGCCAGCGGCGCCAGCCAGTCCACGGCGCCGGTGAGCGTGCCCTCGGCCTGCACGGTGCGCTTTTCGGGCTCGAAGGTCACATCCATGTCCAGTAGGCCCAGCCCCGCCACCTGAGGCGCGGCAGATTCCACGCCGTGGGGGTCCCGCAGCGTCTGGCCCAGCATCTGGTAGCCGCCGCAAACGCCCACCAGCAGCCCGCCGGACCGGGCGTGGCGCACGATGGGGGCCAGCATGTTCCGGTTCCTGAGGTCGATCAGGTCGTCGATGGTGTTCTTCGTGCCGGGGAGTATCACCACGTCCGCGCCCTCCAGATCGCCGGGGCGCAGGGCATATTTCAGCGTCACACCGGGATGCAGCGAAAGGGCCTGGAAGTCGGTGAAGTTGGAGATGTGTTTGAGCCGCACCACAGCCACGGTGATTTCCCCCGTGCCGCTGACGGCGGTGAGGCGCTCGGAGACGCTGTCCTCGTCCTCGATGTCGGCGTCGGTCCAGGGCACCACGCCGATCACCGGAATGCCCACCTTTTCCTCGATCATCCGCAGGCCCGGCTCCAGTATGCGCACGTCGCCCCGGAACTTGTTGACGATCATGCCCCTGATGCGCGCCCGCTCCTGCGGCTCCAGCAGCATGACGGTGCCGTACAGCGACGCGAACACGCCGCCCCGGTCGATGTCGCCCACCAGCAGCACCGGCGCGTCGGCGGCCTCGGCCATCCACATGTTGACCAGGTCGCCATCCTTCAGGTTGATCTCCGCAGGGCTGCCCGCCCCCTCGATCACCACCACGTCATACTTCGATTCCAGGCTGTCGTAGGTGTCCTTCACCAGCTTGCGCAGGTTGGGCTTGTAGTTGTGGTATTCCACCGCGCCCATGTTGCCGATGGGCTTGCCCAGGCAGATGACCTGGCTCTTTTTGTCGCTGGTGGGCTTGAGCAGTATGGGGTTCATCTCCACGCTGGGCTCCACCCCGGCGGCCTGAGCCTGGGTCACCTGGGCGCGGCCCATCTCCAGCCCCTCCTTCGTGGCGAAGCTGTTCAGGGCCATGTTCTGGCTCTTGAAGGGGGCGACCCGAAGGCCGTCCTCCCTGAATATGCGGCAAAGCGCCGCGCACAGCATGGACTTGCCCACCGACGAGCCCGTGCCCTGGAGCATGATGGATTTCCCGCGCATGGAACAACACCCCTTTGTGGCATCAAACCTTCAATTCCCGTCTCAGCGCCTCGACGAGCGCTTCGTTTTCCTCCGATGTTCGCACACACAGGCGGATATGCCCGTGGGTCAGGCCGGGGAACATGCCGCAGAGGCGGATCAGCAGCCTCTGTTCCCGAAGCCGTTCGGCGACCGGGCGCATGTCCCGCCCGAAGTCGCACAGCAGGAAGTTGGCCGCGCTGGGATACACCCGCGCCCCGACGGACGCCAGCGCCCCGGCGAAGGCCTCCCGCCGCGCGTCGTTCAGCGCCCGCAGGCGCTCGAAATATTCCCCGTGCCCCGGCAGCGCGGCGGCCACGGCGTCGGCCAGGCAGTTCAGCCGCCAGGGGAGCTGACGCTCCCGAACGCGGGCGACGACGGACGGATGGCCCGCCATCCAGCCCAGCCGGACGCCGGGTATCGCCAGCACCTTGGTCAGCGAGCCCAGCACCACGAGCGCCGGATGGGCCGCCGCCACGTCCCGGACGCTGTGCGCCGGGCAGTAGTCCATGAAGGCCTCGTCCACCACCAACCGCCCGCCGACGGCCTCCATGCGCGCCAGCAGCGCCAGCACGTCATCCCGCGGGATGGCGTCGCCGGTGGGGTTGTTGGGGTTGCACAGCCACAGGCAATCCCCCGCCTCCGGCGCGTAGCCGTCCAGCCGGGTCCGCCGGACGCTGATGCAGTTCGGGCAAAAGCGGGCGTACTCCTGGAACGTGGGCTCCGCGATCACGTGCCGACCCCCGACGGGAAGCGCCGCCGCCGTCGCCGCCGCCTCGATGCCCCCGGCTGTCGGCAGCAGGCAGGCCCCGGGCAGGCCCAGATACGCGCTCATGCCCTCCATCGCCGCCCGCTGGCTCAGGTCGGGGTAGTAGCGGGCGTTGTCAAGCCCTTCGAGCATGGCGGCGCGCACCCAGTCGGGCGGACCCTCGGGGTTCAGATTCGCCGAAAAATCCAGGTAATCCCCGGGCCTCGGACCCCGCCAGACGTCTCCGCCGTGAACAACGCTCATAGAAACAACCTCTCCGCCAGTTCGGGCCGGCCATAGAAGTGGATGTGGGGATAGCCGGCCAGAACATTTTTATAGATGTAGCCCTCCCGGTAGCGGCGCTCGCCCTTCGACACCTCGAAGCGGGTGTCCAGCGGCGCGGCGGGCGTCACCACGGAATGGTGGAACTCGTGGGCCGGGAAGCGGTAGCCGTCGCCGTCGGTCACGGTCACATAGCCGAAGCGCTGCAGGCGCCGCGTCATCTCCCATTTCAGCGGCATCGCGCCGATCATCGACAGGTACAGCATGCCGCCGCACTCGGCGTACACCCGCAGGCCGCCCGCGATCGCGCCACGCACCGCCGCCGCCATGGGCCCGTTGGCCGTCAGCGCGCCCTCGAACACCTCCGGGAAGCCCCCCGGCAGGTACAGCGCGTCCAAATTACCCGGCAGCGCGACGTCCGTCAGCGGCGAAAATTCCACCAGCTCGGCCCCCATGCGCCGCAGCGCGATCAGGTTTGCCGCGTAGGTGAAGGAAAAGGCGGCGTCCTTCGCCAGGCCGATGCGCATGCCCCTCAGGGTCTGCGGATATTCAAAGGGCACGGGCGACAGGGCGTCGGCACGACCTGCCACGGCCCGAAGCGCGTCCACATCCAGCTGCAGCAGCGACGCGGCCCGGTCGATCTGGCTTCTGGCCTCGGGGCGCTCCTCCACCGGCACCAGCCCCAGGTGGCGGTCGGGCATGCCCAGCCCCGCGTCCTTCGGCAGCCAGCCCACGCAGGCGAGGCCGATATCCGCCATGGCCTGCCGGATCAGTTCATAGTGGCGCTGGGAGGAGGCCCGGTTCACCAGCACCCCGGCGATGGTGTTGTCGGGGCGGTATTTCAGAAAGCCCAGGGCCGTGGCCGCCGCGCTGGCCGCGCTGCCGGAGGCGTCCACCACCAGCACGACGGGCGTGCCGGTGTGCTTCGCCAGGGCGTAGGCGCTGCACTGCGTGCCGCCGCCCAGCCCGTCGTACATGCCCATGGCCCCCTCGATCACGGCGATGTCCGCGCCCGCGCCGCCCTCGGCCAGCAGGCGCGTCACGCTGTCCGGCGTGCAAAGCCATTCGTCCAGGTTGTGGGAGGGCCTGCCGCAGGCGATGCGGTGGAAGCCCGGGTCGATGTAATCCGGCCCGGACTTGAAGGGCGCGACGCGCATGCCCCGCGCCCGCAACGCCGCCATCAGCGCCAGCGACGCCGTGGTCTTGCCGCAGCCGCTGCTGACGCCCGCCAACATGACGCGCATGGTTTCCGCCCCCTCTCCGAAAATCAAGTTTTTAAAGGCTTTGTATCATTATTTTATATAAACAGTATACCACAGTCGGGCGAAGCCATCAAGTTCATAGTTATGTAACATTTAAGCAATACATATGCAACACTCTTGTCGTATTATAGAACTGTGACAATTTCTGGAAAATTTGGAGAAGACCTATGGCCGAACGCCCGGAAAAACTGAAAAGGACCGCCGCGCCGCGCGGCAAGCCCAAAAAGCGGCGCGGGCCCGTGCAGCGCATACGGCGCAGTCTGCGGCGCACATTCCGGCGGCATCCCGCCGCCCGAATCGCCGCGGTTTCGCTGTGCCTGCTGATGGTGCTGGGCCTGGGCGCATGGGGCACGCTGTCCGCGCTCTTCAAGCCGGACGACCGCGTGCGCCCCGCCGTGGAGATCGCTGCCCTGCCCATGACTGCGGCCCCTTCCGACGCGCCCACGCCGCCTCCCACACCGGAGCCCACCGCCACGCCGGAGCCCACGCCCGACCTGTCGGCATATCTGCAAACCGCAGCGCCGGGCCCGGAGTACGCCGACCCCGCGCGCAACAAACTGCTGACCGACATACAGGTATTTCAGGAAAACGCCCACGCATTCCAAACCGACGCGCCCATCCACATGCCCGGCTCCGACGCCTACACGGTCCTGGAGGGCGTGACCACCTTTCGCGGCAGCCACTACCGGGACGGCGGGGCCTGGGGCGCGATTCCCGAGAATCCCACCCGGCTGACCGCGGTGTGGGAAAAGCGCATCCATGGCCTGGGCGGATGGTCCGGCGTGGGCTGGACGGGCCAGTGCAGCCTGGTGCGCTGGCCGGAGGCCGTGCGCCGCAGGATGAACATCAATCCCGAAAAAAAGGGAAAGGCTGGGCTGGTGGAGGTCATCTACGCCACGCTGGACGGCCACATCTATTTCCTGGACATGGCGGATGGCGAAAAGACCCGGAACGCCATCGACATCGACGCGCCCATCAAGGGCAGCCTGACCGTGGACCCCAGGGGCCTGCCGCTGCTCTACTGCGGCCAGGGCATCTACGAGGTCGACGGCAAGCGGGTCAAATGCGGCACCCGCATCTGGAGCCTGATCGACCAGACGCTGCTGTATTTCCTGGACGGCAAGGATCCCGCGGCCCATCGCGGCTGGTTTGCCTTCGACTGCGCGCCGCTGGTGGACGGCGCGAGCGACACGATGATCACCGCCGGGGAAAACGGCGTGCTGTACAGGGTGAAGCTGAACACCGCCGCCCGGGACGGCAGCGTCAGCATCGACCCCTCGGTCACGCGATATGTCTACAAGTACGCCCGGGACGAGGGGGGCAAGCTGGGCACCGAGAACAGCGTCGCGATCTACAACAGCTACGTCTACTTCGCCACGAACAACGGCACCATACAGTGCGTGGACCTGAACGACATGTCGCTGGTGTGGAGCTTCGCGGCCAAGGACGACATCGACGCCAGCCTGGTGATCGAGGTCGGGGACGACGGCCAGGTGGCCCTGTACGCCGCCAACGAGCTGGACCGGCGCGGCCACAGCGGCGTTAGCCAGATGTTCAAGCTGAACGCGCTGACCGGCGAGCTGCTGTGGTGCCGGGATACCGACCCCCTGCGCCACCGGGACGACAACGGCGGCGGCAGCTTCGCCACCCCCGCCGTGGGCAAGAACGACCTGTCCGGGTTGGTCTACTTCCACATCTGCCGGACGCGGCAGGACAACGGCAGGCTCTACGCCCTGGACAAGGCCACCGGCGAGACGGTCTGGACGGCTTCCCTGGGCACCCACGGCTGGTCCTCCCCCACGTGCCTGTACACCGCCTCGGGCAGGGGCTACGTGCTGGTGGGCAGCGCTGACGGCACGCTGCGCCTGCTGGACGGCCTGACCGGCGAGGAAGCCGCCAGCATCGAGCTGCGCGGCAACATCGAGGGCACCCCCGCGGTGTTCGACGACATGATCGTCGTGGGGACGCGCAGCTGCAAGATATATGGGGTGCGGATAGAATAGGAAACCGCATTATGAATGGCCCCTGGCACGTACTGCCAGGGGCCGTTTTTCATATCGTTTCTATTTCACCGTAATCTTGATCGACGCCTTCTTGCCGTTGGCGGTCTTGACGGTGATCGTCGCCGTACCGGCCTTCTTTGCCACAACCACGCCCTTGCTGGTTACGGTGGCGACCTTGGTGTCGCTGCTCTTCCATGTATACTTCGTCTTGACCTTCGAGGGCGACACCACGGCGTGCAGCGTCAGCTTTTTGCCCACCTTCAGGGTCTTGCTCTTGCCCTCCTTCAGCTTCACACTGCTGGCGTCCACCACCTTGACGGTGATCTTCGCCGTCTTGCCGTTGGCGGTCTTGACGGTAATGACCGCCGTTCCAGCCTTCTTCGGAATCACAAGGCCCTTCTTGTCAACGCTGGCAATCTTGGGCTTCGAGGACTTCCAGGACAGGGTGGTCGTCGCGCCCGCAGGCTCAATGGTCGTATTGAGCCTCAGCTTGTTCCCCATGTAAAGCGTCGTTTTCTTGCCCTGATTGATTGTAATTGCAATGGGCGGCGTATTCAGCTTCACCGCCTTGAAGGGAATGTCGTGTTCCTTGGCATAGCTCTGGGCATAAGAACCCTTCTCACCGTAGATGGTCAGACGCATACAGCCCTCGAAGGCGTCGCTGGCAATCCTTGTCACGTTGGCGGGAATGACGATCTTCTTCAAGCCGCCGCAAGCCTTGAACGTGCTGCTGCCAATGGCGACCTTTTTGGGCGTTACGGCGTTGGACATCGCCCCGTTGGAAGCCGCGCCGCCCATCGCGTTGGCAATGGTCACGCTGGTAAGTCCGCTGCACGCTTCGAAGGCCGAATTGCCAATGATGCCCACAGTCTCAGGAATTTCGATTTTTTTGATTCCCTCGCATCCTTTGAACATGCCGTCGCAGATGTCGGTCATGTTTTTGGAAATGTTGATGGTGGTCAGCTTCCGGCACCCGAAAAATGCCTCGCGCCCCACGGCGGTCAGATTGCTGCCAAAGGTGATGGTGCGCAGCTGGCGGCAGTCGAAGAACGCCGCCACGCCGATCTTCTTCACGTTCCTGGGAATGGTGATCTCGGTCATGCCGCACTGCTCGAACGCGCCCTCGCGAATCTCGGTCAGACTGTCGGGCAGCTTGACTTCCTGTAGATTCTTGTTGCCGTAGAAGGCGTATTCGTCGATGATTTCGATGCCCTCCCCAATGCTCAGGCGGCTCATGCTGGTGTTCAATAAGGCGTGATCGCTGATGGTGGACGACGTTGCGACAATCTTAAGCTCGAAAGAACCACAGTCCTTGAATGCGTCTTCTTCGAAGACATGGGTGATGCTGCTTGGGATTTCCACATACTCAAGATTTTCGCATGAGGCAAAGCACTCTTTTCCCACCCGATTAAGATGTGAGGAAAGGATAATACTGGTCATACTGCACCTACTGAAAGCATTATTTCCAATGCTGATAACGCTGTCAGGAATGCTGATACTGGTCGAACGGCACCCACAGAAAGCATATTCTCCAATGCTGGTAACGCTGTCAGGAATGGTGATACTGGTCAAAGGGCACCAACAGAAAGTATAATCTTCAATACTGGTAATGCTGTCAGGAATGTTGACACTGGTCAAAGGGCAGCCATCAAAAGCATGATCCTCAATGTTGGTAACGCTGTCAGGTATTACGACGCTGGTTAAGTCGCATTCTTCGAAAGCGGCATGCCCAATGCTGGTAACGCTATCAGGAATGGTGATGCTTTGCAGCCTTGACAAGCAAAAAACGCCAAGCTCAATGCGGGTAATGCCTTTTGGAAGGTCGATGCTGGTGATGCCCGACCAAGAAAAGGCACCGGCTCCGATACTGGTAACGCCGTCAGGAATGTTGATGTTGGTCAGTTCCGAACAAAATGAGAAAGCTTCTTCTCCAATACTGGTAACGCTGTCAGGCATTACGACGCTGGTCAGTTGAGAAACTTGAAAGAAAGCACGTTTTCCAATGCTGGTAACCCCATCAGGCATTACGACGCTGGTCAGCCTACACCCCTGGAAAGCTTCTTCTCCAATGCTGGTAACCCCATCCGGAATCACCACGTCCCCACCGGGGCCGACATACTTCACCAGAACGCCGTTCTCGTCAATCTGAAAGTCCTCCGGGTTTGACATCGCCTGCTCGGTCGTCTCGGGGTCAGTCTGTTCTTCAACATTCCCCACAGGCGCTTCGCCACCGGCGGCCAGCCCGTCTCTCTCCGTCAGATCAAGCTCTTCCAGCTCAATAGCCATGTCCCCGGGAAGCTGAAGCTCTGGCAGTTCATCCGTTCCGTCGGTGATATCCAGCACATTCCCGGCGATGTCCAACTCGTTCAGGGACAGTCCGGGCATATCCCCTTCGATGGAAACCTCCACGTCCCCGTTCGGCTCCGCCAGCGCTCCCGTTGCCATCAATCCAAGGATGAGCAGGATAGACAGTAAGCAGTTCCAACGTCTCTTCATGTTAACGCCTCCTATTTCCATTGATTGTTATAAATTCCGTGGCAACACCTGTTGGTTACATATTAATAAAACCATAAGGTATTGTCAACCCCTTATAGGCATTTTATCACCCTCGGGAGGCTCAATTACCGGCAGATTTCCGCGCGCTTTCCGAAGAAAAGCAGCGCTGTGTGGAGCAAATAACACGCCTGTTTTCATAAGAAAGCGACCAATGTTTCCAATTTCGTAGAATTGACCGTAGACAGCCCTTTAGAAATTGATCTGACGACATTTTGACCTATTCAACCAAATTCTTGGATCAGCAAATCTCATTGACACGCCCTTAAATTAAGGGTATAATAAGATTGAGGTGGAAGGCGTGGATTACATTATCAGTCGAGAATTTGTTATTTTGCCATCTTTTGACATAAAATGGAAACGACTGGGACTCAATGATTATGACTTGAAGCGTCTTGAGAATGAGCTGCTGCATAATCCGAAATCAGGCCCTGTCATGCAGGGAACCGGGGGTGTTCGCAAAATGCGTTTTGCCTTTGAAAACAAGGGCAAAAGCGGATCAACACGGATCATATATGTGGATTTCGAGGCTTACGAAAAGATCTATTTACTGGATGTCTATGCCAAGGCGGAAAAAGAAAGCCTGACAAAATCGGAGCGCAATGAATTACACGCACTCGTCGATCTTTTGGAAATTGAGATATTGAAGCGGAGGAAATGAGTTTATGAGCCGTTTTGAGGAAATCAGGGCCGGGTTAATGGAAGCAATCGCCTATGAACGCGGCGAGCTTTCCGAGGGCGTTCGCGTCCATAAATTGATGATCTCGGAAGTCAGGGATTTTTCCCCTGCGGAAGTGAAGAAAATCCGCATGAACGCAGGTATGACGCAAAACACCTTCGCCGTTTGCCTGGGCGTAAGCAAAAAAAGCGTGGAGGCCTGGGAAGGTGGCAGAAGCCGTCCGGACGGTCCGGCGCGGCGTTTGATCGGCTTAATGGAGCGTGATCCGGCATTCGCATACAAGGCCGGAATCATCATGGAATAACCGAGTTATTTCCACATCAATAAGGAGGCCCCTATGGAACAGCTGTCCCTCTTTGACGCCGCCCCCGCCGCTTCCCAGCCGCTGGCAGCGCGGCTGCGGCCGGAAACGCTGGAGGAATTCGTGGGCCAGCAGCACCTGATCGGGCCCGGAAAGGTGCTGCGGCGGCTGATCGAATCGGATCAGGTGGCCTCGATGATCTTCTGGGGCCCGCCGGGCGTGGGCAAGACCACGCTGGCGCGGATCATCGCCCGGCGCACGAAGGCTTCCTTCATCGACTTCTCCGCCGTCACCAGCGGCATCAAGGAGATTCGCGGCGTGATGCAGCAGGCCGACGACAACCGGCGCTTCGGCGAGCGCACCATCGTGTTCGTGGACGAAATCCACCGCTTCAACAAGGCCCAGCAGGACGCCTTCCTGCCCTTCGTGGAAAAGGGCAGCATCATACTGATCGGCGCGACCACCGAAAACCCCTCCTTCGAGGTCAACGCCGCGCTGCTGAGCCGGTGCAAGGTATTCGTGCTCCACGCGCTGAGCGCCGAGGACGTGACCGCGCTGCTCAGGCACGCCCTGACCGACCCCAGGGGCTTCGGTAACCAGGCGGTGGCAATATCGGAGGACATGCTCAGGCGCATCGCCGTGTTTGCCAACGGCGACGCACGCACGGCCCTCTCCACGCTGGAGATGGCGGTGCTCAACGGCGAGCTGGGCGCCGACGGCAGCGTGCGCGTGACCGAGGAGACGCTGGCCCAGTGCGTTTCAAAAAAATCGCTGCTGTACGACAAGAGCGGCGAGGAGCACTACAACCTCATCTCCGCGCTGCACAAGTCCATGCGCAATTCCGACCCCGACGCCGCCGTGTACTGGCTGGCGCGGATGCTGGAGGCCGGAGAGGACCCGATCTACATCGCCCGCCGGGTCACCCGCTTCGCCAGCGAGGACGTCGGCCTTGCGGACCCCCGGGCGCTGGAGCAGGCCGTGGCCGCCTTCCAGGCCTGCCGGCTGATCGGCATGCCCGAATGCTCGGTACACCTGACCCAGGCGGTGGTGTACATGGCGCTGGCCCCCAAGTCCAACGCCATGGAGGTCGCCTACATGACCGCCCGGACGGACGCCGAAAAGGCGCTGGCCGACCCGGTGCCGCTGCACCTGCGCAACGCCGTGACCGGGCTGATGAAGGACCTGGACTACGGCAAGGGCTACCGCTACGCCCACGATTACGAGGAAAAGCTCACCGACATGCGCTGCCTGCCCGACGCCCTGGCTGACAGGCGGTATTACCTGCCCACGACGCAGGGCGAGGAAGCCGCCTTCGCCGAAAGGCTGAACGCGATCCGGGCCTGGAAGCACCAGCAATAGCGGTTTTTTGTGAAAGCCGCCAGTTTTTCAAAGTGCGATTTCACGGGAATAATCTTGTAACTTTACATTTGTTTTGCTATATTGTTTCCGGCATCGTGCAACAGGCACGGAGCATTGATTTTGAACAGGAGGAATAGATCATGGCTAAGATTAACCAGCAGATGACCCTGCAGTTCAACGGTCGTGAATTCGATCTGGGCGCCGTCGAGGCGAATGTGAAGAAGAACTGGAAGGATTCCGGCAGGAAGCTGTCCGAGATCGCGGATCTGGACATCTATGTCAAGCCCGAGGAAGCCGCCGTTTACTACGTGGTCAACAAGGAGATCGAGGGCAAGGTCGAACTGTAAGCGGTCGACCTGCGCAAGTCGCGGTTCATTGCATAGGCGATGGGCCGTTTTTTATTCAGGTATGAGGTGTGGGAAATGGCGGTACAAATTCCTGGGGGAATTTGATGTACACGTCCAAATCGCTTTGTTTTACTAAATTTTAACTCAAAATTGTATTGTATGGGGCTTGATTTTTCCATATAGAATGGTTAAACTATCCTCTGCAAGGGTTAGCACTCAGTTTTTAAGAGTGCTAACAAAGCCAATATCAACCATGGAGGTACAATCATATGAAGATCAAGCCGCTGGGCGACCGCGTGGTCATCAAGAATCTCGAAGCCGAGGAGACCACCAAGGGTGGCATCATCCTGACCAACTCCGCCAAGGAAAAGCCCGTGATGGCGAAAGTGCTGGCCGTCGGTCCGGGTGGAAACGTGGACGGCAAGGAAATCAAAATGAACGTTTCCGTGGGCCAGAAGGTCATCTATTCCAAGTACGCCGGCACCGAAGTAAAGCTGGATGGCGAGGAATACATCATCGTGCGCCAGAGCGACATCCTGGCCGTCGTGGAATAATTTCCACAGTCAGCCTCCGGCTGACAGCTCCCTCGGGGAGGGAGCCAAACTCCCTCAGTCTGGCCTGACGGCCAGCCAGCTCCCTCGGGGAGGGAGCCAATGAACGCGCACAATCCAAAGTATGGAGGTAAAATATCATGGCAAAGCAGATTAAGTATGGCGAGGACGCCCGCAAGGCGCTGCAGGCCGGCATCGACGCGCTGGCCGATACCGTAAAGATCACCCTGGGCCCCAAGGGCCGCAACGTTGTGCTGGACAAGAAGTTCGGCGCGCCGCTGATCACCAACGACGGCGTGACCATCGCCAAGGAAATCGAACTGGAAGATCCCTTTGAGAACATGGGCGCCCAGCTGGTGCGCGAGGTCTCCGTCAAGACCAACGACGTGGCCGGCGACGGCACCACCACCGCCACCCTGCTGGCTCAGTCCATCGTGCACGAGGGCCTGAAGAACGTGGCTGCGGGCGCGAACCCGATGGTATTGAAGAAGGGCATCGAGATGGCCACCGAAGCCGCCGTGCAGAGCCTGGCCGCCCAGTCCAAGCCCATCGAGGGCAAGAATGAGATCGCCCAGGTCGCGGCCATCTCCTCCTCCGACGTCACCGTCGGCCAGCTGATCGCGGACGCGATGGAGAAGGTCGGCAAGGACGGCGTCATCACGGTCGAGGAATCCAAGACCATGAAGACCGAGCTGAACATCGTCGAGGGCATGCAGTTTGACCGCGGCTATGCCTCCTCCTACATGTGCACCGACATGGAGAAGATGGAAGCCGTGCTGGACAACCCGCTGATCCTGATCACCGACAAGAAGATTTCCAACATCCAGGAGATCATCGGCCTGCTGGAGCAGGTGGTGCAGCAGGGCAAGAAGCTGCTCATCATCGCCGAGGACGTCGAGGGCGAAGCCCTGGCCACCCTGGTGCTGAACAAGCTGCGCGGCACGTTCACCTGCGTGGCCGTGAAGGCCCCCGGCTTCGGCGACCGCCGCAAGGCCATGCTGCAGGATATCGCCATCCTGACCGGCGGCCAGGTCATCACCGAGGAGCTGGG
>CACYZW010000067.1 GCA_902778995.1 uncultured Eubacteriales bacterium | reverse complement strand
CTGATAGTACTTGGCTGGAAACGGCCCGGTAGGGTAGGTCGTCGCCGGAATTCAACGAGAGTCATTCACTTGAGTGGCTCTCTTCTTTTTGTGTTCTTCTCGTTTTCTTGAGGGATTTTGGGGAACGCCCTCAGTCATGCTGCGCATGCCAGCTCCCTCAGGGAGGGAGCTGGCATGCAGCGAAGGCGGTCATCCTGCCTCCCTCACCGAGGGAGGTGGCCGAACGCAGAGAGGCCGGTGGGCGTTTTCTTTCCACAACTTTCCGTGAAGCGCCTCTTTTTGTGCGTTCGTGCCGTTAGCAGGTGCGGGAAGGGAAAGCTTTGGGGTGGTGCCGGACAAGGCGGAAAGCCTTTCTGCGTTGAGTTCAGGGCGTGTTTTCACAGCATGATTTGTCGTTCAGCGTTAATATTATTTGATGCTGACGCCGTACTTTTCCAGCATCAGACGAATTTCCCGGTTGAGGCGGGAGCGCACCTTGCCGTAGTTTTTCTCCTTGCATTCGGCGACGATGGTCAGTTTCATGCCGCCGTTGCCGATGTCCGTGACGCCCCGGTATCTGGGACCGCTGACGATCTCATCGATGCTTTCGCCGATGATCGGCAGCTCTCGGGACAGTATCTCCTCCACCTGCTGCAGCGGCTGGTCGTATCCGATGGTGATGTCGATGGTGTAGCGGCAATTCCTGCGGGACAGGTTCAGCACGTTCTTCACGTCCCGGTTGCTCATGGTTTTTATGTGGCCGTCGGTGTTGACAAGCGTGGTGGTGCGCACGCCAATCTCCAGAACCCACCCTTTGAAGGGCGACCCGCCGTCCTTGATTTCGACGAAATCACCGATTTGGTACATGTCAGAGAAGGCGATGGAGATGCCTGAGAGCACGTCGGCCACCAGATCCTTTGCGCCCAGGGACAGCGCCAGCGACAGTATGCCTACGGAGGCCAGCAGCGCCCGGGTGTCGAAGCCGATATAATTGCAGCAGGTAAACAGCACGGCAAGTATGACGACGTATTTCAAGGTGCTGTTGATCAGCCTGCATATGGTTTCGCCCCGCTTTTCAAGTACGATGCACAGCAGCGTGCAGATCAGATTGATGGCTGCCAGCAAAAGCCCGGCCGTTATGACGGTTATGGCAATCTTGGCAAAGGCGAACAGATTGGCGCCCGGTTCCCATCTGCCGTTCAAGACGTAGGACAGCAAATCAAAGGAATGATCGTTGCTTCGCTGGGACATCATGCCCGCAACGATCAGAAGCAGTATGATGATCGAAGTGATGTTAAAGGCGTACTGGGCGCGCTGCTCCGGAGAGAGGTGCTTTTTCAAGGCGTCCATCTCCCCCAGCACTTTGGATATCCCCGTGAGATTGTCGTTCGCGGTCAAAGCTTTTTGCTTTTGGACGCTTTCATCATCCCGGGCGGCGATTCCGTCGCAGGCCTCGATGTTTGCCTCGGTATATCGAGCCAGCAGTACCACCGCCAGCAGCGCGTAGGCGATTGCGAACATTCCGCCGTAGATCAGCGCTTTGCAGAATATGTGGCTGTAGGTGGCGCCGGCTCGCGTCGCGCAGAGATAAAGCCTGTCGTTTGTCAGATTTGTACAGCCGTACCAGCGCTGGTTGTCGAACCGGAAATAGTCCATGAAATTGTCCTGAAGGGCGCGGTCGGGCAAGCCCAGGGTCTGCGCGCTGTCGCCGATATAGCCATGTTTGTCGCTGTGCCATATCTTCCCGGTATCAGGATCCATGATGAGGCACAGGTTATTCTCGGTGAATATGGGGAACAGTTGTTCGTCGATGGATACGACGTCCTCAATGGCTTCTTTTTTCTCCTCGTCCGGATAGCGCGCCAGGATCAACGCCCCGTATCCGTTTGAAATGTCGTCGTCCGCCATGCACACGCCGATCAGCTGCCGCTCCAGGCCTGTGGCCTCATCCAGGCAGGGATCATGCACGATGCTGGGCATGCCCTTCAACAGGCGCCTGAAATCGCTGCCGCCGTATTGCATGCCGTCGCCCAGGGACAGGTTGACGAACGGGGCGTTTGAAAGGCGCTCATCGCCCCGGTCGTCAAACAGCATCAGGTAATCCACATTGATGGTATAGCATATATCGTCCAGCGTCTCCTGGTTGCAAAGCCGGGGATGGGCGTGGAGCAGGTCGGCGATGCGCTGGGCATAGTTGACGTAGATCTCCTCCTGACGGGCTTTGATGATCGCCTCGTCATCCTTCGCCTGTCTGTCCGTGGCGACCATCAGATCCAGCATATATTGGTTCTCCATCGTCTTGTCATACAGCAGCTGCAGCGCGCCTGAGAACGTGGCCATCAGTATCGTGGACAATACGCCGGCAACGCCGATGCACGCGATAATCCTGCGCACCCGAACGACGCCGTACTGCTTGCGCTGGGCTTCGTTGACAAAGCCCCGGCGGATCAGCGCGAACACGCCCAGTATCCAGGAGATGGCCACGACAAAGAACAGCACCGCGACGCTCAGGAGTACGATTAATCGCGACGGCGAGTGTGAGATGATCTTGTCATAGGGCATGGCGAAGGCCGCCTGGAAGCGGTCAAAGGAGGCATTGGCTGAGACCCGCACGGGATCGGACAGCGTGTATAAACATTTTGTGCCGTTCAGCGAAAAGGTGTCGAAGGAACCGGCAGGCAGGTCGGGATTGATACCCGTTTCATCGAGCGTCCTGCAATCCTCAAAAAAGGACGACTTGTTGAGCAGCTTGTTTTTGTCGCCATCCGGCACAAAGAACAAAACGTAGCCCTGCAAAACGCTTTCGGACTGATTCAGTAAGGATGTGGGATCGACGTAGGAGCTCACATATTCCTCCCGTTCGCGGGCAGGCGTGTAGTCCACATAATAGTAATCGCCTGTGATGTTGCAGAACATGCACTGGCACACGTCATTCAATCCGCCGATGGTGCAATTAAAGCTGCCGGAATAGATCGGGCTCCCCAAACTGTTTTTGAAGCATTGGGCGTCTATCGAAGAATTTGCCAATTCCGGGGGCAGATCGATATTGTCGCCGTCTGTGCGCAGCACAAAGCCGCTGCCATAGGCGCGAATATCGAGACCGCCGTCCTGCTTCGCCAGCTCTCGCAGGGGCCAGACGCTGAGTCTGACGTTGCCCATGAGCATGTCGTCGTAATGGTGTTCGAGCTGGGCGCGAATTTGATTGATGTGTTTGAAGGACGACGATACGCAGTTCAACTTTTTGCGAATGTCGGCTTCCGCGTCTTCGGTGCTTTTCGCGTAGCCGAAGGCCATGTAAGCCGCGCCCAGCGCAATCAGCAGCGCCAGGGCCGTCAGCAGGCTTACGATGCGCATTGTTCGGGGTTTTTTCATATTGCCTCCGGAAGCCGTTGATACGGCGGTATGTGCGGAATCCACAATCTTCCAGTAAGTTTATTATACCATTACAGGGGGGAATAATACAATCACGGCGGTCAGTAAAGCCCGCATTTTCACGAATTTGTCAGAATTTGCGTTGTCGGGCAGGCGCTTTTCCAGGGCCGACTTGAAAAACCGGGTGAGATTTGGTACAATACATTCGATTTATCGCAGACAGATAGGGGAAGTCACATGTCCAAGAAGCTGATCGTCGCCGAAAAGCCCTCCGTTGGCCGGGATATCGCCCGTGTGCTGGGGGTGAAGGGCCGGGGCGAGGGATGCCTGACGGGCGACGCCTACATCGTCACCTGGGCCGTCGGACACCTGGTTTCGCTGTGCGAGCCGGGGGAGGTGGACGAACGCTGGACAAAGTGGCGCATGGCCGATTTGCCGATGTTGCCGGAGCGCATACCGTTGAAGGTGCTCCCCGGCACGAAGGATCAGTTTGCCGTTATCAAAAACTTGATGCTGAGCAAGGATGTGGACAGCCTGATCTGCGCCACCGACAGCGCCAGGGAGGGCGAGCTCATCTTTCGCTACATCTACCAGAAGGCGGGCTGCAAAAAGCCGGTGGAGCGGCTGTGGATATCGTCGATGACCGACGCGGCGATTCGCCAGGGCTTTGCGGAGCTGAAGCCGGCGTCCTACTACGATTCCCTGTACGAAAGCGCCCGCTGCCGAAGCGAGGCCGACTGGCTGGTGGGCATGAATGCCTCCCGGGCCTTTTCCCTGGCTTACGACGCCCACCTGTCCGTGGGCCGGGTGCAGACGCCCACATTGAACCTGATCGTCAGGCGCGACCTGGAAATCGAGCAATTTGTGCCGGAGGACTATTGGGAGATTCGCGCCACTTTCGGCATGCGCACCGCCGCCGATGAGAAGCGGGCCGGCGGCACGGCCGGTCTGGAATCCGAAGAAATGGCCCGGGCCGGTCGCGACTGCCAAGACTACGAGGGGCTCTGGGTCAATCCGAAGACGAAGAAGACCCGGTGTACGGACCCGGCACAGGCCCAGGCCATACGGGACGCGGTGGTCGGCAGGGAAGCCACGGTGACGGAGAGCAAGGTCACCAAAAAGCGGGTGCCGCCGCCCCAGCTTTACGACCTGACCAGCCTGCAGCGGGAGGCCAACAAAAAGCTGGGCTATTCGGCGGACAAGACCCTGAAGCTGGCCCAGTCGCTGTACGAGACCCACAAGCTGATCACCTATCCCCGCACCGACAGCCGCTATCTGCCCGACGACATGAAGCCCAGGATTGCCGCCGTGCTGAAAAAGCTGCCCCCGGCCTACGCGGGGTTTGTGGAATCGCCGGAGCTGAACTGGAATCTGAAGGACAAGCGCTTTTACGACAACACAAAGATCAGCGACCACCATGCCATCGTTCCCACGGAAAAGACGGCGGATTCGTCCAGGCTGACCCGGGACGAGGCGCTGCTGTTCGACATGATCGCCCGACGGCTGCTTGCGGCGCACTATCCCCATTATGAATACGAGGCCGCCCGTGTGGTCACGAAGGTGGGGGAGCACGCCTTTAAATCCAACGGCGCGATGCCCCTTAAGGAGGGCTGGCGGGCGCTGTACCGGGGGGAGAAGGCCGACGACAAGGAGCCGCCGCTGCCGAAGCTGAACGCGGGCGATACCTGCACGGTACAGGACGCCGCCGTAAAGACCTGCCAGACCGAGCCGCCGCCGTACCACACCGACGCTTCCCTTCTGAACCTGATGGAGAACGCGGGGCGGGACATCGAGGATGAGGCCCTTCGGGAGCAGATGAAGTCCTCGGGCCTGGGAACCCCGGCGACCCGCGCGGCCACCATCGAGCGGCTGATCGAGATGGGCTACGCCCGGCGCAGGGGCAAGACCATAGTGTCCACCGAAAAGGGACGGCAGCTGATTGCCGTGACGCCCCAGCAGATCGCCTCCGCCGTGACCACGGGCAAGTGGGAGAAGTTTCTCAGCGACATGGCGGGCCAGCGGGACGAGGACGCCCGCGCCGCAAAATCCGCCCGCTTTATGGAGGGCATTCGCCGCTTCTCGGTGTTCCTGGTGGAGGCGGCGAAGAACGGGCCCCGCGTCGAATTTGAAAAGGAGACGGCGAAGCCCCGCAAGCGCGCGAAGCCATCTGCGCCGAAACGGGGCCGGAGGACAGGGAAGGCGTGAGTGATGAGGCGTTCAGATACCACCCGCTCGGCCCTTTCCCGCTTAAAGGAGGTAGAACCGTGAAAAAACTGTCGCGCCTTGGCGCGCTATGCGCATTGCTTTCGGCGCTATGCGCCTTTGTCGGCATGGCGGAGGGGCCTGCGTCCAACATGGCAGGGGCGACGGTCGAAGCGCCGCCTGCGTCAGCCGAACCCGCGCCTTCCGAAGCGCCGTCGCCCGACGGCCCCGCCGGGTTTGTGGAGGCCGACGCGCCCTACGCGGGGATATGGACGCCCTTTGAGGACGGCTTCATGCTGTACCTGCCCCGGGCGTGGTCTTCCGTGGAGGTCAGCGAGGCCCAGGCCGCTGCGGGCCTGTTCTACCAGACAGGGGACGAGAACGGGACGGCGGGCGTCGCCGTGGGCTATATGCCCGCGGGCGATCTGGACACCCTGGACGATTTGGCCCTTGATTTTGAAAGGTCGGGCTTTTCGGACGTGATTTGTCTGAACCTGAACGGCATGCCGGCCATTGGCTTCGACCGGCCCGAGGATAATTACAGCGGCGTCGCCTTCTACCATCCGGTCTATCCGGATTACGTGCTCTATGTCTACGTGACGCCCCTCTGCCGGCGCGGGAAGGGGCAAACCGGCGAGTCCATACTGATGTCGCTCACGCCGACCCGACTTTCCCGGGACGGTAAAAATTCTTGACAGGTATGCAGGAAAAACGCGGACCGATGCAGAATATTATTAACGAGGCGTTACGGAAATGCCGCACAATTCTTGACTTGCCGCCAGCAAGCCTTCGAAATTTGCAGTTTGCAATCGACTAAAATTCATCTCGTTACTGCACGACTCGATTATGCGGTATTTCCTTAAATGCGGGTTGTTTGGCGTGTCAACGCCGCCCGGCGTCATAAAACCATAAAGGAGAGATGAAAATGAAGTGTGTATTTGTGGGCAAGGAAGTCGTCTCCGACAGCCTGAAGGCACGGGCTGAAAAGAAGCTGAGCAAGCTGGATCGCTATTTCAATAAAGAAGCCGAGGCCATCATCCGCTTCCGCCAGCAGCGCGGCGGAAGGAATATCTGCGAGATCACCGTCAGCGTGGACGGGCTGATCCTGCGCGCCGAGGAAAATTCCAACGACATGTATCTGTCCATCGACCGCGCTGTGGACAAGCTGGAAAGCCAGATTCGCCGCTATCGCACCAAAATGGGCAAGCACCTGCGCGATCCCAAGCCCGAGGCGCCCGACGAGAAGGTGGAGCCCGTGTACGAGGAGGCCAATTACGACATCGTTCGCGTGAAGAAATTCAGCGTGAAGCCCATGGATGTGGACGATGCCATCACCCAGATGGAGCTGCTCGGCCACAACTTCTTCCTGTTTATGAACGCGGAGACCAATACGATGTGCGTGCTGTATCGCCGCAACGACGGCACCTACGGCCTGCTGGTCCCCGAGACCTGATCCCCACCATAATTTTTTAGGAAACACCGCATAATCGAACGGCGCGGCAGTGCGCCTTGGCATTGTACGGTGTTCCTGAATCGGGCGGCGCGTATGCGCCGCCCGATTTTTACAGGCATTTACCGGAATGGACGGGTCGCCAATGCGCCCTGACGGCGAGTCTTGACTTGCCGCCAGCAAGCCTTCGAAATCTGCAGTTTGCAATCGACTAAAATTCATCTCGTTACTGCACGACTCGATTATGCGGTATTTCCTTAAGCGCTTCCGAGAGCCTGTCGGCAAATTGGTTTGGGGTGATCGTTCCGTCCAGAAATTGAAACATCAGGTCCTCCTGAAGGTCGTCCTCGCCAAAATCCGGCCCAATGGGCACCAGGTCGTCCGCATGGGCGCGATAGCGGGAGATGCTCTCTTGCGTCGTGAGCCATCGGCCATTTTGCCGGTAATCTTCCATATAGGCCAGGAGCTGGTCGAGCGCATTCTGGAGGCTGGCTCTTTCCCCGTCGTCTTGCGCGGCGTCGATGCTTTGCCGAAGCATCGCGGCATCCTCGGCCATGTATGCCAGGTCTTCGCTGTAGGCGGCATTCACGGTGGGCGTGTTCATGCTCTGGCAGAGGGACATCCTGGTTTCAATATCCGTGTTTTCCCATGTGTATGCCACAAACGCCAGAGAGGCCTCGGGGTTGGCGGAATACGGATTGACGCAGACTGCGGTGGCTACCTGCCCGATCAACCGCGCGCCGCCGGGGCAGACGGAAAGGGGCCACAATTCCATGCCGTCCATCTGCGGGGTAATCGCGATGTCGAGCATGCCGTCGCTCAACAGGGCCTCGCGAGCGCCGTTCCCCTGTTCGAACTGAAGGCCGCTGGAGGCGGAAAATGACCCGCCCAATGCGCCGTCCCAATCGTCTGTCGCTGTCAGGCGCGACCAGTCTATCCGGTCGAAGGCCTCCAGCGCAGGCAGTATCGCCTGGGGAAGGCGCTCGGCTGCGCTGTCGTCCGCCTCGACCCAGAGGCGACAATCCTGAAGCATCCAGCCGAGCAGCATCTCACGCAGGCCTTCTGCGGGCATGTCTGCGTCGTACAGGCGGTAATCGCCGTCGCGGGACAGCGCGCCGCTGTCGGCGATCTGCTCCAGCAGCGCCAGAAAGCCCGGCCAGTCTGTGGGGATTTCCTCCCGGGAACGGCCGGTCAGG
Source organism: uncultured Eubacteriales bacterium (assembly GCA_902778995.1). Lineage (GTDB taxonomy): Bacteria > Bacillota > Clostridia > Christensenellales > Aristaeellaceae > UBA2862. The sequence continues at coordinate 12,671 of CACYZW010000067.1, read as the reverse complement.
GCCTGCAAAGCCGGAACGTTCAAAGACTGGCAATAGTTGCCGACGGCCATCGGCATGGCGCACAAACGTCCCTCAGACTGTATGGCTGAAGCCATCTGCCCGGTCATGTCGGCGGCTGCGGACGATAGCGTCGGGCTGGCGGAGAGATCTGCCACAAAGCCGGATTCGAGGAAGGCGCGGTACAGCCTGGAGCGCAGCGTCAGGACATACACGTCGCAATCGGAGGCATGATTTTCGGCGTCGGCCAGGGCGTCCGCCTCGTCCACGGCGTCCGCGATGGATACCGAACAGCCGGGATTGGCGACACCGAAACCGCGGGCGGCTTCGATGAGGGCCTCGTCTCCCGCGATATTGGCGACGCGCAGCACCACGGACGGCACGGCGGCGGCCTGTACGTCGCAGCTGAGCAGCGCGCCGCGCTCCGCCAGAGCGATATAGCGACTGCCGACGACGGCACCGACGCGCAGCTGGGCGGGCATGGCGGAAAGCGTGCCGACGGGCTTCGGCGCTTCTGCGCTGCCCGGGGACAGGGCATAGACCGTGTTGTTGACGGTATAGTACAGCCGCTGCTGTGATTCGTCCCAGGCAAAATTGGAGGCACGCACGGCGGAATCCACCCGTACGGCGTCCAGTGGCCGGGTGCTGCCATCGTCAAGGCAGAGGCAGGTCAGCTCCAGCAATCCGTCGTCCATTGGGTTTGGGCCCGCGATGAGCATGTCGTCGACATAGGGCAAGGCGGCGATATAGCTGTCGAGCGGGCATTCGCCCAGGGACAGCGGCGCCTGAGAGCCGGGCGCGTACACATAGAGATGAAACCGGTAATCGGCGTCCAGCGCGGCGATGTACAGTCGCTCCCGGCAGCCCACGGTGTTCACCTCATACCATGGGGTGTCGCCGTCGATCAGAAAGCCCAGCGGTTCGGTAGCGTCAAGGGTCTTGATCACGTCGATGGCTTCGGCTGTCGGCGCAAGCTCCAACAGACGAAGGGTGGGGGCGCCGGCTGCGTCCCTTAGGCCAAGGGTGAGCATGACGCTGCCCTCGGTCCAGGAAGCGATGGACACGCAGGTCAGATGCTCGTCGGCTTCATGCAGTTCGGACAGGGGCAGCGCGCACGTGCCCCGGCGGTTTTCTATATCTTCGCAGAGTATCGTTCCGCTGTCATCAATGTGCCAGACGAGCCCCTCGCACGAGGCCAGGTCGGGGCAATGGCCGGCTGGGTCCTCCGCCAGAGCCGTGGGAGCGAGGCTCACGCACGACAGTATAATCAGGAGTGACAGAAAGACGCATAGCTGCTTTTTCACTTGCGGGCTCCTTTCGGGCGATCTGTTATGTAAAATGCCGATGCTTTCGACGAAGTCCGGCGGTCGCCACCGAACCGGTCAAACGCACTTGGCGGCGGCTGTCCTGTCGCGTGAAATCACAACAAAAGAACCCTCCCCCAGGAGGAGGGCCCTTTTTCGCGGTCTCAGGCGGCTTACTTGACGTGCATGTACCACCAGACGGTTTTGCCGCACATACGCCAGTTGCTGTAGTAATAGTTGCGGTAGTAGCTCCTCATCCGCATATTGTACTGGCCCCTGGGCGTGGAATAGCCGATGGTGTAATCGTGGTTGAAGTAGCCGTTGCCGGTGTAGTTGATTTCCCTGAAGGCATACCGCCTTCCGGTAGAGTTCCTGAAGACGGCGGTCTCCAGCTGGGCGCGATAGCCGTTGCGATAGCTGAACGAGCCGCACTTGAGGTAGTACCTGGCCCTCAGCGTTCCGCCGCGGTAAACGCTTCTCGACCTTGCGGTGACCAGCCTTGCCGAGGGATAAACCACGGCGAACGCGGGGGCGCAAATGCCCACGATCAAAACCAACACGATTGCAAGCACTGTGGCTTTCCGGATCATTGTCCTCATCTGTGAATTCCCCTCCTTTATTCAAGTATTAATACTCGCCTATAGGTTACCATATTATTAAATCCGTGTCAAGGGATGAAGCTGAATTATATGGTACAGAAATCCAAACAGAATATTACAAAAAAGTCATATTCGGGCGAGCGCCTGTCTGATGTCTAACACACCTGTCGGTTGCTGTGAAAGCGGGTAAAAAAGAAATCTATGGTGTCTGTAGCAGCGCAGACGCCGCCGCTGCGGATCGTCCTGTTTTCGTTTTCGGTGTACCCGCTTGCGGGATGTCTATACTTTCGCCAGTCCCGCGTCCACCAGCTTTTGCAGGCTCATCAATATGCCCAGCTTCGCGTGATACCAGGTCAGGCCGCCCTGGAAGTACACGGCGTAGGGTTCGCGGATGGGGCCGTCGGCGCTCAGCTCGATGGAGCTGCCCTGCACGAACGCGCCTGCAGCCATGATCACGTCGTTGTCATAGCCGGGCATGGGCCAGGGCTCCGGCAGAACGTAGCTGTCCACCGGCGCGGCGGCCTGTATGCCGTGACAGAAGGCCCGCATGGCCTCGGGAGAGCCCAGCTCCACGGCCTGTATGATGTCGTGGCGCCCCTCCCTGCCGTCGGGGACCACCCGAAAACCCAGCCGCTCATAGAGATTGGCGGCGAAGATCGCGCCCTTGAGCGCCCCGGCGACCACGGTGGGGGCCATGAACAGGCCCTGGTAGAAGGCGGGCATGATGCCCAGGTTCGCGCCCACCTCCTGGCCCAGGCCGGGGGCGCTCAGTCGGAAGGCACAGCGGGATACGCAGGCTTCGCTGCCCACGATGTAGCCGCCGATGGGGGCCAGTCCGCCGCCGGGGTTTTTGATGAGCGAGCCCACGGTCATGTCCGCGCCCACGTCCGAGGGCTCCCCGGTCTCCACGAACTCGCCGTAGCAGTTGTCCACCATCACGTTCAGCCCTGGCTTTACGGATTTGATGAAGGCGATCAGCTCGCCGATCTGCTTTACCGAAAAGGTGGGCCGGGTGGCGTAGCCCTTGCTGCGCTGGATCGTCACCAGCTTTGTCCTTTCGCTGATGGCGGCGCGGATGCCCTCCCAGTCGAAGCCGCCGCCCGGCAGCAGATCCACCTGGCGGTAGGACACGCCGTACTCCCGCAGGGAGCACTTCGATTCGCGGATGCCGATGACCTCCTCCAGCGTGTCGTAGGGCCGCCCCACGGGGCTGAGCAGCTCGTCCCCCGGCAGCAGATTGGCCGACAGCGCCACCGCCAGCGCGTGGGTGCCGCAGGTGATCTGCGGGCGCACCAGCGCACTCTCGGTGTGGAACACGTCGGCGTACACCTTTTCCAGCGTGTCCCGGCCCACGTCGTCGTAGCCGTAGCCGGTGGTGGCCGCGAAGCAGGGAGCGCTCACCCGGTTCTTCTGCATGGCGGCGATCACCTTCCCCTGGTTGATCTCCGCCACCGCGTCCACCGCCTCAAAGCGCGCCGCCAGGCCGGACAGTACCGCCTGGCCGAGCCCGTAGACCGCCGGGCTGATCCCCAGCGACTGATACATTGCCTGCAATTCCATGATGTTTTCCTCGATTCGGTGATGATGCCGTCCACTATGATAGCATCCGCGCGGGGGGATGTCAAGGAAGGGGCGTTCTGTTGATGTGCAGGGTACAGAACAGATGGTTACTTCTCCGGTTTCGCAGCGATGCGAATATTCGATACGGCTCACGTTTCCCGTTTACAATCGGGGGCGGCGGCGTGTACGCCGACCCCGCAGGCAGAGCAGTGACGCGAATAACCTTCTCTATTCAGTTAAAACCTTCGCCCACGGATTGACTTTTTACCCGTCCTCTGCTATCATATATCCATCAAAGCTATGTGGAGGAATAAAAAATGACGCATATCAAGACCATCGAAACCCGCGACCTGTGCGACAGCGCCAAGAACGGCGGCTGCGGCGAGTGCCAGACCTCCTGCCAGTCCGCTTGCAAGACCAGCTGCGGCATCGCCAACCAGCAGTGCGAGCAGAAGGCCGACAAGTAATCATCCATCGGTCGAACCCCATGAATGCCGCCTTTTCAGGCGGCATTCATGGCATACGGGAGAAGAGAACATGATACATCAATACAAGCTGGGCGGCTACAACATCGTGCTGGACGTGTGCTCCGGCTCCGTTCATGTGGTGGACGACGCGGCCTACGACATCATCGCCCTGATGGATTCCGGTATCGAAGACCGGGACGAAATAATCCCCCGCCTTTCAGACAAATACCCCGACCTTCCCGCCGGGGAGCTTTCGGAGTGCTTCGATCAGGTCATCTCGCTGAAAGAGGCCGGGAAGCTGTTCGCGCCGGACGTGTTTGAGCCGATGGCCGGGGCGCTGAAAAGGCGCACCTCCGGCGTCGTGAAGGCGCTGTGCCTGCACGTAGCCCACACCTGCAACCTGAACTGCGCCTACTGCTTCGCCAGCCAGGGCAAATACCACGGCGAGCGGGTCGTGATGTCCTTCGAGGTGGGCAAGCGGGCGCTGGACTTTCTGATCGAGCATTCCGGAGCGCGGCGCAACCTGGAGGTGGACTTCTTTGGCGGCGAGCCGCTGATGAATTTCGATGTGGTCAAGCGGCTGGTGGACTATGCCCGTTCCGTCGAAAAGGCGCACGACAAGAACTTCCGCTTCACGCTGACCACCAACGGCATGCTGGTGGACGACGACGTGATCGACTTTGCCAACCGGGAGTGCCACAACGTGGTGCTGAGCCTGGACGGGCGCAGGGAAATCCACGACGCCTGCCGGGTGGACTACGCCGGAAACGGCAGCTGGGACAGGATCGTGCCCAAATTCCAGAAATTCGTTCAGGCCCGGGGCGGCAGGGGCTACTACATGCGGGGTACCTTCACCCACGCCAACCCGGATTTTCTGAAGGACATACAGTGCATGCTGGACCTGGGCTTCGACCAGCTGAGCATGGAGCCCGTGGTCTGTCCCGAGGGCGACCCCGCCGCGCTGACGGCGGCGGACCTGCCCGTTGTGCTGCGGCAATACGAGGAACTGGCCGAGCTGATGATCCGCCGCCGCCGGGAGGGACGCCCCTTCACCTTCTACCACTATATGATCGACCTGACCGGCGGACCCTGCGTCTACAAGCGCATCTCCGGCTGCGGCAGCGGTACCGAATACATGGCCGTCACCCCCTGGGGCGACCTGTACCCCTGCCACCAGTTCGTGGGCGAGGAACAGTTCCGCCTGGGCGACATCTGGCAGGGCGTCACCAACGACGCCGTACAAGCCAAATTCGCCGCCTGCAACGTCTACGCCCGCCCCGAGTGCCGGGATTGCTGGGCGCGGCTGTACTGCTCCGGCGGCTGCGCCGCCAACGCCTGGCACGCCACCGGCAGCGTCACCGGCGTCTACCGCTACGGCTGCGAGCTGTTCAAAAAGCGCATGGAGTGCGCGATCATGGCGGAGATCGACAGGCAGTTCAATGCTGATTTGCCGGTATGATGCCCGGCGCCCCAGTGCCATCGCTTTGGATTGAAACGGTTGATGCTTTAATTCACTTTTGATTTCAAAAAAAGGCTGTCTCGGGAGGTATGTGATGAAGGAGACCAGCGTCGGCGAATTGGTCAAACGGGCAAAGGGCGAGGACCGTTCGCTGAGGGAATACGCGCGTGATTCCGGCGTGGACGCGGCGATTATTTCCAAGATCATCAACGGGAACTATATTCCCAAAAAGCCTGGCCTGTATGAGGCTTTGACGAGCCTGCAGGCTGCGCCGAGGGGCGGCGTCAGCTATCAACAGCTTATGGAGGCCGCGGGGACGTCCGAAGAATATCGAACCGGTATGACGACCGGTTTGTCTGTGGGCGTCATCACCACACTGTCTGAAATGCCGACCTCGGCATTGATAAAGGCGTTAAAGGCCAGAGGCGTCGCGATTGATGGCGGCGGGGCAGAAGAGGCATCCAATATGAAGCTGGCGGACGTCCGGAAGCTCCAGCGCCTCAAAGGTGAAAAGCAGCGCTTTGCGGCCACCGCGAACGGAATTATTCTCGGCAGCCTCGGGAAAAAGGGACTGGTATTTCAGATCGTTCAGACGGACGGCGCAGAATTGGATGAAATTCGCTTTGATACCTATGTGAAGCTGATGAATCACCGGATTTCAGATTATCTGATTCGATACGCCTTTATTTCGGAGGAAGAGGCCGCCTGCCTGCCGCTGGCGAACAATACAGTGCGCGGGCTGGTTGAGGAGCTGGTCTTCCTGAAGCCCTCCGAAGCCCGCAAGGTATCGATTGTGACGAATCATTCGGATGCGTTTGAGTATCTTTGCACATTTAAAGACCGTCTGTCCTACAACGGGGAGCTTTCCGCGATTCTGTTTGATCTGGATGGTGCAAGGCTTGTGAAGGAAACCTATCTGGCTCATTATATATCCGAAAAACCCCCCGGGTGAGATCAACATGATTTGAGGAATCAGCGGAAAATAAAATAAGTGTAAATTCAACAAAGACTGTTGACAAAAATGTTCAACAGTGCTATCATAATACCAGCCACAGGAAAGGGGGCTTGTATTATGAAAAATAAGCTTTATCTGGTCACAGGAGCGACTGGTTTTCTTGGCAACAATGTCTGTCGGCGGCTTGCGGAGCAGGGATTGCGCACCAGGGCGCTTGTTATGAATGGAGATCCTGCGGAAAAGCATTTGCCCGGCGGGGTTGAAATCGTTCATGGCGATCTGCTGGAAGGCGCGTCTCTGGATCGGTTCTTCGATACCGACGCGAATGACGAGGTCTACGTCATCCACTGCGCGAGCATCGTCTGGGTGAAGCTGGAAGCGAATCCAAAGGTGCATGCCGTCAACGTGGACGGCACCGCAAACATTATCGACCAGTGCGTGAGGCATCGGGTCAGAAAGCTGGTTTACATCAGCTCGACCGGGGCCATTCCCGAACGCCCCGCCGGGGAAAAGATAACGGAGGTGGATCATTTCCTTCCGACGGATGGCCTGATTGGCTATTATTCCGTCACCAAGGCCGAGGCTACGCAGCTGGTCCTGGATGCGGTGAAGCAGCATCCCGAACTGGACGCCACCATCATTCATCCCTCGGGGATATGCGGCCCCTATGATTATGCCTTCGGTTCTGTGACGAGCATGATCATGCAGTTCGTACAGGGCCGGATGAAGATGGGCATCGAAGGGACCTTCAACAGTGTCGATGTCAGAGACCTGGCGGACGGCGCGATTGCCGCCTGTGAAAAGGGCCGCAGGGGCGAATGCTATATCATGAGTAATGACGTGGTGAACATGCATGATATGTTCCGCCTGATCAATGAAGCGGCTGGCCTTTCCGGCAGTTCCTATGTTCTCTCAAAGGAGCTCGCCCATGTCGGGGTAAAACTCCTGGCGCTTGCGAGCAGGTTCACGGGGAAGGAGCCGCTGCTTTCAGAGTTCAACATCTACATGCTGAACCGCAACAACGACTTCGACTGCTCCAAGGCGCAAAGAGAGCTCGGATTCCACTGCAGGCCGTTTTCGGAGTCAATCAGGGATACGGTTGCGTGGTTGCGGGCGGAGGGCTATGCGGATCTACCGGCCAGAGCAAAGGTCGTGGATGTCAGGCTTCCGGCCATGCTTCCGATATTGTCCCGACAGGCGTGACGGTTTTAGAAGCGACGCCTGAACGCCATGAAGCGGATCATGGATGGTGTTCCGGTGAAACAGGAACCGCCGGGAAAACTTGGAGCGACAATAAGCGAAACACGATCCAGGAAAGGAAAGACATGTACCCAACTCCCATCTGCGATTTCGTCCGCGCCTATGCCGCAAGGCATCCCCTGCGGCTGCACATGCCCGGTCACAAGGGCGCTGGGCCGCTGGGCGTCGAGGCGCTGGACATCACCGAGATCGACGGCGCGGACGAGCTCTACGCCCCCGGGGGCATCGTCGAGCGGAGCGAGGCCAACGCCTCGGCGCTCTTCGGCGCGCCCACCTTCTATTCCGCCGAGGGCAGCTCGCTGGCGATACGCGCCATGCTGCTGCTGGCGCTGGCGCATACCGGCGGCGTCGCGGGGGCCACGGTGCTGGCGGGGCGCAACGCCCACCGGGCCTTCGTCAGCGCCGCGGCGCTGCTGGGCTTCGACGTGGAATGGCTCTGGCCCGATTCCGGGGCGAGCTACCACAGCTGTGCTGTGACCGCCGGGGATGTGGAGGCGGCGCTTGACCGGCTTGGCGGGCGCTGCCGCGCGGTCTACCTGACCAGCCCGGACTACCTGGGCCACACGCTGGACATCGCCGCCATCGCCGGGGTCTGCCGTCGGCGCGGCGCGCTGTTGCTGGTGGACGGGGCGCACGGGGCCTATCTGCGCTGCCTGCGCCCCTCGCGGCACCTGATGGACCAGGGCGCGGATATGTGCTGCGACTCCGCCCACAAGACCCTGCCTGCCCTCACCGGCGGGGCCTATCTGCACGTCCGCCCCGGCCTGGGCATCGACGACGGGCGGGTCAAGGCGGCGCTGGCGCTGTTCGGCTCCTCCAGCCCCTCCTGGCTGATTTTGCAGTCTCTGGATGCCTGCAATCCGTTTCTCGAAGCCCTTCCCGATCGGCTGGATGTGTTTTTGCCAAAGCTGGACGGGGTGAAGGCCGCGCTGATTCGCCACGGCTACGCCCTGACCGGCGACGAGCCCATGAAGCTGACGGTCTGCGCCCGGGAGTACGGGTATACCGGCGACGCGCTGGCGGCGGCGCTGATGGAGAAGGACATATATCCCGAATTTCACGACCCGGACTTCCTGATCCTGATGCCGACGCCCGCCAATTCGGGCGACGACCTGCGCAGGGTGGAGGCGACCCTGCTGTCCATCCCCCGGCGCGCGACCCTGCCATGCCACGCGCCGCCCTTCCACGTCCCCGAGCGCGTCCTTTCCATCCGCGAGGCGGCCTTCGCCCCCCGCCGGACGCTGCCCGTGGCGGCCTGCGAGGGCCGCACGCTGGCCGCATCCGCCCTGTGCTGCCCCCCCTGCGTCCCCCTCGCCGTGTGCGGGGAGAAGATCGACGGGGAGACGATCGAACGGCTGCGGTATTACGGGATAGAGGCGTGCGAGGTCGTGGGATAGCGCTCTGTGTATTTAACTATACTGATACGCAAGACATATTCTATAATGAATTTGTCATACAAATTTAACCAAGAGGGAGCGGATAACATGGAGCGAAATATCAGGAAACGACTGTGCGCGTGGTTGGCGTTCTGCCTGCTGCTGGGCATGTTCTCTGTCGGTCTGGCGGAGGATCAGATCGTCGAATTGCCGAAAACGGATGGCGATGCGATAGAAGGGAATCTGGCCCCGGAAGCAGTGGATATAGCGTCGGACGGCCTGGTTTTGGATAACATAGAGCTGACGCTGGATTTGAGGACCGACATCGGCGTTGCCGACAACCTGGTCTCTGGAGACGAAGATCGGGCACGTGAAGACGCCGAAGTCCGGCCGAACGACTACGACCCCGAAGATTTTGAAATCGACGATAATGGCGTTCTGGTCAGGTACAAGGGCGCCGGCGGCGTCGTGGTCATCCCGGAAGCGGTGACCAGCATTGGAGCGGGCGCCTTTTATGGATGTTCCAGCCTGACGGAGGTGATAATGAATGACTATGTAACCAGTTATGGGAAAAATGCTTTCTATAGCTGTAAAAATCTGAAGAAAGTTACACTGGACGATTATTTGACTGATATCGGCGATTTTGCCTTTCAATGGTGTCAAAGCCTGGAAGAGATAGACCTTCCCAACAGCCTGTTCAACATAGGAAAGCGTGCCTTCTTCGACTGCGACAATCTGCTGCGCGCAGAGATTAGAGGCAGCGAGACCAAGGTTGAGGATTTTGCCTTTAGTAGCTGCAGCAGTCTGGCAAGCCTGACGATTCATGAAGGCGTAGCCAGCATTGGGAGAGAAGCCTTCAGTTCCTGCGGCAGTCTTACCGGCGTGGAGATTCCGAATAGTGTGAGCGTAATAGGAAACAGTGCTTTCTCGAACTGCCAAAAACTTGAGCGCGTGACAATCGGCTCGGATGTATCGGAGATTGGCAAAGGCGCCTTCAGTGGCTGTGGACAACTGGAGCGCATCGATGTGTCCACAGAGAATACCGCTTTTACTTCCAGGGGCGGCGTATTATATACCGCAGATATGAGGACCCTGTTGCAGTGCCCCGGTAAAAAAACCAGCGTGAGGATTCCGGATGGCGTGACCAGTATTGGCAGTGAGGCATTCTTCAGATGCAGAAGTCTGATCAGTGTGAAAATACCGGATGGCGTGACCAGTATTGGCCTCGGTGCATTCTTTGAATGCAGCAGTCTGGCCAGCGTGAGGATACCGGATAGCGTGACCAGTATTGGCAGTGCTGCATTCTATGGATGTGAAAGCCTGGCCAGTGTGAGGATTTCCAGAAGCGTAACCTGTATTGACGATGAGACATTCTACGACTGCACCAGTCTGACCAGCGTGAAGATTCCGGACGGCGTGACCAGTATTGGCGATCATGCATTCGCCGAATGCACCAGTCTGACCGGCGTGAAGTTACCGGATAGCGTGACCAGTATTGGCAGTGAAGCATTCTATGGATGTGACAGTCTGACCAGCGTGAGGATTTCCCGAGGCATAACCAATATTTCCGATTATGCATTCGCCAAATGCAGAGGTCTGACCAGCGTGAAGATACCGGATGGCGTGGCCAGTATTGGCGATAATGCATTCAGTGGATGCGTAGTATTGGCCAGCGTGAAGATACCGGATAGCGTGACCAGTATTGGCAGTTCTGCTTTCGAAGATTGTTACAAACTGACCAGCGTGAAGATACCGGATAGCGTAACCAGTATTGGCGAATATGCATTCTACGAATGCTCTGGTCTGACCAGTGTGAGGATTCCCGGTGGCGTGACCAGTATTGGCGAATATACATTCGCCAAATGCAGAGGTCTGACCAGCGTGAGGATTTCGGATGGCGTGACCAGTATTGGCGATGGTGCATTTCGCGAATGCGACAGCCTGACCAGCGTGACGATTCCCCGAAGCGTAACCAAAATTGATAGCAACGCCTTTTGGGGTGATTGGGATACACTGACCATCTACGGTTATAAAGGTTCTTATGCCGAGACTTACGCGGTAAAGCATAATTTTCCATTTGTTCAGATTGACGCGCCCGTAAGTTTGGCCAAGGCCAAGGTTACCGTATCCGACCAGGTATACACCGGAAAAGCCCTGAATCCGGCTGTGAAGGTGGTCCTGAATAAAAAGACGCTGAAGAAGGGCACCGACTACACCGTCTCCTACAAGAACAACAAGGCCATCGGCACTGCTACGGTGACGGTTACGGGCAAGGGCAACTATACCGGCAAGGCAAAGGCCACCTTCAAAATCAATCCGCAAAAGGTGACCGGCTTGAAGCTGACCGCGGGGAAGGGCCTGATCAGCGTAAGCTGGAAAAAGTCCGCCGCTGGCGGCGTCACAGGCTACCAGCTGCAGTACGCCCTGAAGAAGAGCTTCAGCGGCGCGAAGAAGGCGACGGTGCCCAAGGCCGCCACAGTCAAGCGCACCCTGAAGAACCTGGAGAAGGGCAAGACCTACTACGTCCGCATCCGCGCCTATAAGAAGATCGGCAAAACGACCTACTGGTCCGCCTGGTCTGCGGCAAAGAGTGCGAAGGTCAAGTGATACAAAGCGCCTTGTAATCTCCCGTTTCATTTCCCCGCCCTGACATTTGGGCGGGGAATTTGTATGTTTCGGTGGGAAGGTCTTTCATTTTCGCTCGGGCGGTGCTATAATCTTAGCATAGAGCGGGTTGGGGATGCGGCATGCATTCCGGAAGCGAAAAGGCGTTTGGAAGCGCAAAGCCATGAATCCGGCCCGTGCAAGGAGGTGAATGCCCGATGGAAGGCCTGGGAAGCCTTTTGATGGGAAACATCCCGGTGATGATCATGATGCTGGTGGGCGTGGTCCTGCTGGTGGTGGAGATGTACGTGCCGGGATTCGGCGCACCGGGAATTTCCGGCATTGCGCTGTTGGTGCTGGGCTTTGTGCTGCTCAAGCCGCCGCTGGCCCAGGGGCTGATACTGTTCGCCATACTGGCCGCGATACTGTGCGTGGCGCTGTCGGTGTGCCTGTATTCGGCGTCAAAGGGGCGGCTGAGCAAGTCGAAGCTGGTGCTCAATGACGTGGCCGTGTCGGCCAAGGCCGCCGAGAACAACGACCTGAACTATTTCATCGGCCGCGAGGGCGTGACGCATACGGCGCTGCGGCCCGCAGGCATCGGAGAATTCGACGGCGTGAAGCTGAACGTGGTGTCCGACGGCGAATTCATCGCCAAGGACCGGCCCATTCGCGTGCAGAGCGTGGAGGGCAACCGCATCGTGGTGCGGGACATTCTGGAAGGATAAGAGAAGGGAGCGAATACTATGCCTTTGAACGCCATCTATTCCATTGCGGTTCCGGTCATCATCATATTCGTGGTGATCGCGCTGTTCTCGCTGTTCCCGCTGGGGCTGTGGTTCTCGGCGCTGATGAGCGGCGTGAAGATCAGCATATTCAACCTGGTGGGCATGAAGTTCCGCCGCGTCAATCCCCGGCGCATCGTGCCGCCGATGATCAAGGCCCGCAAGGCCGGCATCGATGTTTCGATGAACGAGCTGGAGACGCTGTACCTGGCCGGCGGCAACGTGGACCGGGTGGTGGACGCGCTGATCGCGGCCCAGAGCGCCCAGATCCAGCTGACCTTTGAGCAGTCCAAGGCCATCGACCTGGC